>JAGVQF010000149.1 GCA_020051815.1 Candidatus Saganbacteria bacterium
ATTTCAACTTCCTTTAAAAACGAGATATCATTTCTCTTAAATTCATAAGCTAAAGCTTTCGAGTATATTTTCTCAATAAAGCCCGGCCCCAAAGATTTATGGACTTCAATCGCAAGGCCAATAATCCTATTCGTCAACTTATCTAATTCTTCAGAAACCACCATAATAAAATGCTTTTATCTTGTTTTGTGATTCAACTTATTCATTTTGTGATTTTGCGTTTCAAGTCAATTCATTTTGTGATTTTGTGATACCGCAGAACCATTCATAATCGATCAACTTGGTCACGGTCGGATGCTCGCCGCAGACCGGGCAATTCGGATCGCGCGGCACCTTGACCCGGCGAAAGTTCATCTCCAAAGCATTGAAAATTATCAGCTTGCCGATCAGCGGCTCCCCTATTCCCAGAATGAGCTTTAAAGTTTCCGTCGCCTGGATCAGGCCGATCACGCCGGAGAGAGCGCCGAGTACCCCCGCTTCCTGGCACGACGGGACCGATCCCGGAGGCGGCGGCTCGGAAAAGAGACAGCGGTAACACGGGCCTTCAAACGGCTTGATGACCATGGCCTGCCCTTCAAAGCGAAAAAAAGCGCCGTGGACCAGCGGTTTTTTGGCCAGGACGCAGGCGTCATTCATCAGATAGCGAGTCGGAAAATTGTCGGTGCCATCAACGATGATGTCATAGTCTTTGATCACGTCCATGACGTTGTCCGAGGTTAAGCGCATGACATACGGCTTGATCTTGATGTCGGGGTTGACACGGGAGAGACGCTCGGCCGCCACTTCGGCCTTTTTGCGGCCAATGTCGTCGGTCGAAAAGATGATCTGGCGGTGGAGATTGTTGAGCTCGACCACGTCGGAGTCAACGATCCCTAATGTCCCCACCCCGGCGCCGGCCAGGTAAGCCGCGATCGGCGAGCCAAGGCCGCCCGCCCCCGCGATCAGGACTTTGGCCGCCAACAGTTTCTCCTGTCCCTTCCCACCCACGGTCGGCAGCAAGATCTGCCGGCTATATCTTTCTATTTGATCGTCGGTCAAACTCATCTGGAACCTCCAGCAATAGCCGGGATGATCGAAACCTCGTCCCCTTCTTTCAAGGCCGTTTTTTCTCCCTGCAGGAAGCGGACGTCTTCCTCATTAACATAAATATTAATGAAACGCCGCAGTTTGCCGGTTTCATCGCAGAGCCGGTCCTTGATGCCGGGAAATTTGCTCTCGAGATCATCGAGCAGGGCTTTAATATCGTTTGCCTCCGCCGGCACAACATCCTTGCCCTGGGTCAGTTTTTGCAACGGCTGCGGTATCCTTACATTAATAGTAGCCATACTTCCTCCTATTTTGGCAGATCGCAGCATTCTTCGAATGCCTTGATATTCGGTTTGATCTTGTGCGGTTTCTCGAGATGGTGCTGGACGGCTTCCTGGGTCTTGAGGCCGTTTCCCGTCACGCAGATGACGATCGATTCGTTCTTTGGTATGACCCCCTGTTCGATCAACTTCTTCGTCGTGCCGACGGTGACACCGCCGGCCGTCTCGGTAAATATCCCCTCGGTCCGGGCCAGCAATTTGATCGCTTCGACGATCTCCTCATCGGTCACCGACTCGGCCCAGCCGCCGGTCTCCTCGACCGTGGCCTTGGCATAGTAGCCGTCAGCCGGATTGCCGATGGCGAGCGACTTGGCGATCGTTTTCGGTTTGACCGGCTTCATGATCTCTGACTTCTCCTTGATCATGTTGACGATCGGCGCGCAGCCGGTCGCCTGGGCCGCGTAAAATTTGGTTTTCGGCTTATCGATCAACCCCAGTTTGTGGAATTCTTTAAAAGATTTGTTGATCTTGGTGATCAGCGAGCCGCCGGCGCAGGGCGAGATCAGATGGTCGGGGGTTTTCCAGCCCAGCTGTTCGGCGATCTCAAAACCGTAGGTCTTTGACCCTTCAGCATAATACGGCCGGATGTTGACGTTGACAAAAGCCCATTTATATTTGGCGGCGATCTCCGAGCAGAGGCGGTTAACCTCGTCGTAATTGCCCTCGACCGCGACCAGGTTGGGATGGAATATCTGCGTGCCGATGACCTTGCCCGCCTCCAGGTCGGCCGGGATAAAGATATAGCTCGTGAGGCAGGCGATGGCCGATTGGGCCGCCACCGAGTTGGCCAGGTTGCCGGTTGAGGCGCAGCCAACGATCTTATAGCCGAATTCTTTAGCGCGCGAGAGCGCGACCGAGACGACCCTGTCTTTAAATGATAAAGTCGGATGACAGACCGAATCGTCTTTGATGTAGAGCTCTTTTACCCCTAAGACTTTGGCCAGGTTGTGCGCCCGCACCAGCGGCGTGTAGCCGGAATTGAGCCCGTCCGTCGGTTTGCCATCGATCGGCAGGAGCTCGCGGTAGCGCCACAGGTTTTTCGGGCGCGATTCGATGACGGCCTGGGTCAGTTTCTCTTTGATCCTCTCATAATCATAAGTCACTTCGAGCGAGCCGAAGCAATACTCGCAGACGTAGAGCGCCTCTTTTGGATATTCACGGCCGCATTCGCGGCATCTAAGCCCTTTCATATATGACATCGCTTCACCCCTCAAAATATTGTTCCATGCTGAAGTAGCGCTCGCCGGTGTCGGGGAAAATAGTCACGATCGTCTTTCCGCTCCCCAGCGTTTTCGCGATCTTGAGCGCGGCAAAAGCGGCTGCGCCGGCCGAGATGCCGACAAACAGGCCCTCTTCTTTCGCCAGGCGCTTCGCCGCCTGGAAAGCTTCATTATCGTTGACTTTGATGATTTCGTCAATAATGCCGCGGTTCAGGATCTTCGGCACAAAGCCCGCCCCGATACCCTGGATCATGTGCGGGCCGGGTTTGCCGCCCGAAAGAACAGGCGAGCCCGCCGGCTCGACCGCGACTATTTTAACGTTCGGGTTCCTCGCTTTTAGGATCTCTCCCACGCCGGTGAGCGTGCCGCCGGTGCCGACCGCCGCCACAAACGCGTCGATCTTTTCCCCCAACGCTTCAATGATCTCCGGCGCGGTGGTTTTGCGATGGACCTCTGGATTAGCCGGATTCTCGAACTGATGGGGCATAAAAGCTTTCTTCTTCCTGGCGATCTCTTCGGCTCTTTTGATCGAGCCGGCCATCCCTTCGGAACCGGGAGTGAGGACAACCTCCGCGCCATACGAACGCAGGATGTAGATCCGCTCCAAACTCATCGATTCGGGCATGGTCAGGATCACCTTGTAGCCGCGCACGACGCCGATCATGGCCAGGCCGATCCCGGTATTGCCGGAGGTCGGCTCAACGATCGTGCCGCCCGGCTTGAGCAGGCCTTTTTCCTCCGCGTCTTTGATCATCGCCTGGCAGATCCGGTCCTTGACGCTGCCGCCCGGATTGAACATCTCAAGTTTCGCATAGATGTCAGCCATCCCCGCTTCGACCACCCGCCCGAGTTTAACCATCGGCGTGTTCTCGATTATCTCAGCGACACTGTTCATGACGCCAACTCCGCCTCCCATGTAGTAAACGAACTCGAGCTTATCGCCCTCTTTGAGTTTTGTCGCTTCATAGGCCTTGCGGTCGAGTATAACCTCGTTGAGCTCGATCGTCACGACCTCGCGCCGGATCTTTTTGAGCTTGAGCAGTGCTTCGACCGACATCGCCTCGGAGAGCGGTTCCTTCTTCCCGTTGATCACGACATTTATCGGCATAATTTCCTCCGTTATCAAACTTCAGACACTTGCGAATCCCCATACTGAAGTATGGGGAATTATTCCCCACACTTTAGTGTGGGGTGCCAACCTGAAACTCTCCGTTAAACCTTTTTGCGGACAACTAACTTAAAATAATTCTCGATCGGCTCGACCTTAACATCCTGGCCGTCGTTTTCCAGGCTCTTGGGCACGTTCCTGATCGGCTCGCCGTCGTCGAGCAATATCTCGAGCACGTCACCAACATTCATCCCCTCAAGCCTGATCTTGGCCTTTACATAATTAATGGGACATGGCGTGCCGCGCAGGTCATAGACTTCGGCTGCCACCTTCTCCTTCTCCTTTTCCTTATCCTTACCTTCAAACCTGACCAGAAAGTTAAAACTGCTGTCCATCAGCCCGTAAATATTTTTCACTTCTTCGTAGAACTTCTGCGCCCAGTCATAGGCCTGGTCCTTGGCGATACTGCCGGCCACAACATCCTTATAAATCGCTTCTAGGTCACTAAAATCGGGCGCACAAATGCCCCCCTTGATGAACTTGTCGGCAAAAGCGGCGATCGCCTCTTTCTCATCTTTAGGGTCAACGCCGCGCACGACCAGGAGAGCGCGCGCCGCGTAAACCAGCGCCTCTTTGATGTTGGTCTTGGCCAGCGACTGTTTGGCGGAATTAAGATCGGACTCGATCATGTCGATGGCACCGGCGCCGCACTCGCCCTGCCCCAGCCCATCCATGGAAAAATCCTCGGTCCGGCCGGAGTCAACATAATAGCTGCGGTCGTCCTCATAGGCCGGCACGTGGGCGTATTTCTTGACCAATTCCAGGAGCGGCGTTTTTTGCCCGCTGGAAAAATATTCGCCGACGAGATCGGGCACCGAGCGCGCCGGCACCATGCCGACCTCTACCGCTAACTTTGTGTTTTCCGCGTTGGCTTTACCGCCGGTCCAGACTTTGTAGAACGGCACCGTCCGGTTATAAACCTTCTTGGCCGCGCCGGAAAAAGACAAAGTTCCGAGCGGATGGTGGCCGCACGAATTGGAACAGCCGTTCAGATGAATTCTCACATCTTTTAGCTTCTCAAGATCGAGGTTGGCCGACTTTAATTTTTCGACCACGACCGGCGCCAGCGCGATCGCGTTGCAGATCCCCAGGTTGCAGGTCGTGGCCGCCTTGCAGCTGACGACATCAAGGATCGTCTCCGCGAAGAGAAAATCGGGCAGGATGGTTTTCAATTCATCATGGGCGAACGAAACTTTGTCGAAAGGGACATTTGTCATGATCAGATTCTGCCTCGGTGTCGCGCGAAAGATCACGCCCGGGATCTCTTCCCCCAGTTCGGCCAGCCTGATCAACTGGTCGGCCGTGATCTCGCCAAACGGCACGCGCAGTTTAATATAGTAGTAGCCCGCCTGCTTCTGCTCACCAAGGCTAAACTTGGTGAAATCGGCGTAATCACCCCCATCCCCTATCCCCTTCCCCCTTAATAAGGGGGAAGGGGAATAAGGGGTTAGGGGTTTAAGAGCGGGAAGCTCATCTACCCTTAACACAATATGCTCCTCGTCCTTGACACGCTTGAGTTCTTCGCGGTAAAGCTCGACGAACTTTTCCCAACCGAGATCCTCGATCAGGAAGCGCAGGCGATTGCGGTGGCGGTTCTTCCGGTTGCCGTGCTTGTTGAAAACATTCATCACCGCTTTCGCCACATAGCCCGCTTCTGAAGCGTCGATTTTTTCATGTAAAACTTTACCTACCGCGCATTTAGCGCCCATGCCGCCGCCGCAGAGGACCTTTAGTCCATCTCCCACCGCGACAAAACCGAGGTCGTTGACACCAACGGAGGCACAGTCGTCGCCGCAGCCGGAGAGAGCGAACTTTAGCTTTCTCGGCAGGTTAAAAGAATCATCAAGAGAAAGAAAATATTCCGTCAGTCCCCAGTTAAGCTTATAAACTTCATTTTTTTCATGCGGGCAGATACCCGAGAGATAGCAGGCGGTGATGCCGCGCACGGTGTTGCCGCCGCCGCCGCGCGGGGAGACGTCGTAGCCGGCGAGATATTCGAGGATCGCGACCGGCTTCTCTTTGGGCACATTATGAATTTGGATGTCCTGGCGCGTCGTCAGGTGGAGTTTGCCGTCGGCGAATTTCTGCGCCGCTTCGCCGATCGCTTTAAGCTGCCCGGGGGTCATGATCCCGGCCGGCAGGCGCAGTCTCGACATCAGCATCTGGCCGCCGCGCTGGGCGTAATTGCCCCACGGCACGCGGATACCTTTAAAGAAAGCTTCTTTCAATTCACCCGCCGAGAATTTGATGAAACTCTCTTTATACTTCTTTCCGTCGTCAATAACTTTTCTTGGTAATTTAAACATTTTTATAAGCCCTGATCGTCGCTTCGATATCGCGCGAGCTGTGCGCGACAGAGACAAAATTCGCTTCTTTGGCCGAGGGCGTAAAATAGACGCCGCGCTCGATCATCTGCCAGAAGAAGCTCTTATAATCATCCATCGCAAAACTGAACATCGAGCCGACACGCTTCGTTTTAAACCCCAGCCCCTCAATTAGCGCCGCCGCCTTCTTTTCCAGCTCGGCGTAAACTTTCTTGCCCTTGAGGATCTTTAGGGCGGCCAGGCCCGCCGCCACCGTCACCGGGTTGCCGGAGAATGTCCCCGCCTGGTAGACCGGCCCAACAGGCGCCAGCAAACTCATAATATCTCCTCGTCCGCCAAAAGCACCGACCGGCAGTCCCCCGCCGATGATCTTGCCCAGCGTCGTCAGGTCGGCCCTGACGCCGAATCTCTCTTGTGCCCCGCCGTAAGCGACGCGAAAGCCGGTGATCACTTCATCAAAGATAAGAAGCGAGCCATTCTCGTCAGCTATTTTTCGTAACCCGGCCAGGAATCCGGGTTCAGGGGGGATCACCCCAATATTGCCGGCCACCGGCTCAACAATTATCGCCGCCACGTCTTTCGAAATCAGCCGCCGGACCGAATCGAGCTCGTTATAATCGGCTTCGACATACGGCTGTTCCGACCAGCCGTGATAGCACTCTTTGAACTTAAGCACTTTCGTTCGCTTCGTGAACGCCTTGGCCAGCTTGAGCGCCCCCATGACCGCTTCCGTCCCCGAATTGGTCAGGCGCAAAAATTCGATCGATGGCATGGCCTGGCAAATCTCCTTTGCCAGTTCGGTCTCGCCCGCCATATTCGTCCCAAAAGCGGTTCCCTCCGCCAAAACTTTCTTGACCGCCGAGGCAACTTTTGGGTTGGCGTGCCCCAGGATCATCGGACCATAGCCGCCGACATAATCGATGTACCAC
>JAGVQF010000194.1 GCA_020051815.1 Candidatus Saganbacteria bacterium
ATATTCTACTTCGGGCAGCCCTTCAATGAAAGGGGGCGCTTCCAGCTCCCCCTTTACCCCCTCTGGCTAGGGTGCGCTGTATCCCCGTGGCAAGCCACGCGGGGTTATCGCACATTTGCTAAAGTACGATTTTTTGACAATATTACGCCGAAAATAAAATTAATTCGCCAATTTACCGGGGACCGGATCAAAGCCGCCAGGGAAAAACTGGTTACACCTAATTACGCGTTTAAACGCCAAAAAGAAGCCGTAAGCCCAGCCATGAACCT
Source organism: Candidatus Saganbacteria bacterium (assembly GCA_020051815.1). Taxonomy (GTDB): domain Bacteria; phylum Margulisbacteria; class WOR-1; order O2-12-FULL-45-9; family XYB2-FULL-48-7; genus 2-01-FULL-53-15. The sequence continues at coordinate 270 of JAGVQF010000194.1, forward strand.
CGATCGCCTCTTCGGCATAATGGGAGCACGAAGGATGAAAGCGGCAGGATGGCCTAATGACCAAAATTGCGATTTTTCTGTATAAAGACAACAAATATTTGAATAATGAAAGCATTTTAACTCAATGATCCCAATATCGCCGACTCATAGGCCCGTACATTACAAGTACCGCCTTTTGGTATAATCACAAAATCCATATTTTTGTCTATCTTATGCTTAATATTTGCTATACCGGCATTAATGGCCCGTCGGATACGATTTCTAACAACTGCCGACCCAAGCCGTTTTGAGCAAATAACCACCCAACGTGAGACTGGGCCGCCGTTGTCTTCGGCAATGACGTTTAGCAGAGGGGTAGGGTGGAAGAGTTGTTTTCTGCTGAGCAGCCGTTTGATCTCGAGGCCGCTTGAGATCCTCTCCCTTTTAGGGAGCAAGGCGCTTCCTGCCTTTTTTCCGTCGATTGGCGATCGTCCGGCGTCCGCCAAGCGTTCTCATCTTGACCAAAAAGCCGTGGGTCGTCTTTCGGCTCTTGACGTGGGGCTGATAGGTTCTTTTCGTCGACATCGTGTGTTCTCCTTGTTATAAAATTATACTGTATATCGTCATTAGATGTCAATAGAAAATTGATTGCGCCGCCCCGCACCCGATGGTATACTAAATGCTCCTGAACAAGTGCCGCTTGCCGCTTGCTCATTTCAAAATAAATCTATGACCGATATCGATATAAACCTAATCTGGAACCAGGTCTTGCCATTGCTTGAAAAGAGCCTGAATCGCCCGATCTATGAGGCGCTCATCTCCTCGACCAAGCCGCTCTCTTTTGCTAATGGCAAGTTCGAGGTCGCCGTGCCCAATCAGGTGGTCAAGGACTGGCTCTCCAAATTCTGCGTTTCGCTGCTCGAGCAAGAGCTCAGGGCCTTTATTCCCGGGATCAATCTTGTTCATTTTGTGGTCGGCCCGGAAGAGCTCTTCTCAACGCCGCTTTTTGAGGCCGCGCCGCCGTCCAGAGCGGCCGAGCCGCAGCGGATCAACCTCGTCCTTAACTTTCGCTACACGTTCGACAGCTTTGTTGTCGGCCATGGCAACCGGTTCGCCCACGCGGCGGCGCTGGCCGTAGCCGAGAGCCCGGCGACCGCCTATAACCCGTTCTTCCTCTACGGCGGGGTGGGCCTGGGTAAGACCCATCTGATGCAGGCGATCGGCCACCGCGTCTCGCTCAAAAACCCCAAGGCCAAGATACTCTACACCACGTCGGAAATGTTCACCAACGACCTGATCAATTCGATCCGCGACGACAAAACCGTCCAATTCCGCAATAAATACCGGACGATCGATGTCTTGATGGTCGACGATGTGCAATTCATCGCCGGCAAGGAACGGACACAGGAGGAATTCTTCCACACCTTTAACGCCCTTTATGAGGCGCATAAGCAGATCGTCTTGAGCTCCGACCGGCCGCCCAAGGAGATGACCACGCTCGAGGAACGGCTGCGCTCGCGCTTTGAGTGGGGGCTGACCGCCGACATCCAGGAGCCGGATTTTGAGACTCGTATCGCTATTTTAAAAAAGAAAGCCGAGATCAGCGGCATTACGATCTCCGACGAGATCCTCGCCTTCATCGCCAGCCGGATAGTCTCGAACATCCGCAAGCTTGAGGGGGCGCTGATCCGTGTCGTAGCCTTTGCATCACTAACCAACTGCGATATCGATCATGCCCTGGTCGACCGCGTGCTCAAGGATATTGAAACACCGCAAAAAAGCGCCCTCAATATCTCGATCGACCTGATCAAAAAGATCTCGGCCGAGCACTATGGCGTCCGGCTCGATGACCTGACGGCCAAGATCAGGACCGAAAAGATCGCCAACGCGCGCCAGGTCGCGATGTTCCTGGCCCGCGAACTGACCGGGGCGTCGCTGCCGAAGATTGGTTTGGAATTCGGCGGCCGTGACCATACAACTGTGCTGCACGCCTGCGACAAGATCAGGACTTCGGTCAAAAGCGACACAAAGGTGGCCGACGAGATCAGGAATATTTCGGCCACCATAAAGAAGTTCACACCGCAGGCTGTGTAAAGACTATTGGATATAAAGTTATTAACCAAATGAATCAACAGTAGTGGAAAACTATTGAAAACTTTTAGCGAAAGGACCGGTAATTAGGACATTATCAACATATCAACAGCTTCTTTTACTACTTAATAATATATACTATAATATATAAGGACGAAAAAGATGTTGATAGGACAAGGACATAGTGTTGTGGAACCCCATACTGAAGTATGGGGATTATTCCCCACACTAAAGTGCGGGGTTTATAAACTTTAATACTTGTTGCTAGGACAAGGAGGGGAGGGAATCTATGGAATTTACTTGCGAAAAAAAAGAACTGCAAAGCGGGGTGGCGGCGGTCGAGCGGCTGGTCGCGACGCGCAGTACTCTGCCGGTCATCGGCAACGTCTTATTTGAAGCCTCAAAGAGCGGCATAAAACTCTCGGCCAATAATCTTGAGATCGGGATCGAGCTCGGGCTCAAGGCCAGCGTGGCCAAAGAAGGGGCGGTGCTCTTGCCGGCCAAGACCTTAAGCGGCATTGTTTCGAAATTACCCGAAACCGCGGTCAGCTTTAAATTGGGCGAGAATGGCACGGTACGCATCCGCTATGACCAATCGCATTTTAACCTGCATTCTCTGCCGCCGGACGAATTTCCGGCCCTGCCAAAAGTCAAAGAAGGCAAAACTTTTTCCGTCGCCCCTGAAATTTTCTCGGAAATGATCGGTCAAACGATATTTTCCGTTTCAAACAGCGAAGATAAGTACATATTGACCGGCGTTTTGGTTGAAACCGGCAAGAGCGGCATCTCGGGCGACACCTCGACCTTGCGGCTGGTGGCGACCGACGGCTATCGGCTGGCAAGAAGCGGCGGCAAGACCGAGGGCAAGACCGAGTCGGGCGTCAATGTCATCGTGCCGGCCCGCGCTCTTTCTGAATTATCAAAGATACTGGAAGGCGAAAAGGGCGACATGCTCAAAGTGGTCGTTTCAGGCGAGCAGATCGGTTTTCGCTACGGCGACGCCTATCTGGTCTCGCGCCTGATCCAGGGCCAGTTCCCCGATTATAAACAGGTCATCCCCAAGAAGAGCTCGACCCGGATCGCCGTCAACACAAAAGAATTTCTCAAAGCCGCCGAGCGGGCCGCGGTGATCGCCTCGGGCTCGGCCAATGTGACGCTCTTTGAGGTCAGGGCCGGCAAAATGCATTTATCGGCTAACACGCCCGATGTCGGCAACCTGGACGAAGTGCTGGCCGCGGAGATCAAGGGGGCGGAGAAGGCCCGCGCCTCATTTAACATCAGATTGATCACCGATGTTCTTTCCGTGATCGACAGCGAGAAAACCGTGGTCGAACTTGGCGAGGGTTTGAGCCCCGGCCTGATCAAGCCGGAGGGCAGCGAAGAATATATTTATATCGTTATGCCGATCCGGACGCAAGAGG
>JAGVQF010000197.1 GCA_020051815.1 Candidatus Saganbacteria bacterium
AGAGCGAACCCGAAGGCGAGAGCATGCCGACGATCTTCTGGACGAAAGGATTGGGAATGAACTGGGCGATCGTGGCCGGGAAAAGCAGGACCGAGGAGGCGAAGATGATCGGGATGACACCGCCCTGGTTGATCCGGAGCGGGATGTAGGTCGACTGTCCGCCGTACATCTTGCGGCCGACGATGCGCTTGGCATACTGCACTTGGATGCGGCGCTGGCCCTCCTGGACAATGACGATCGCCACGATCATCATGATAAAAGCGGCAAGCAGGATAATGACGCCGATGAGGGAAGCCCCTCCCCTGACCAGTGTGGCGGTCTGCCCAATGTAGTCTGGGATCCGGGAGACGATGCCGACGAAAATAAGGAGCGAGGCGCCGTTGCCGATACCCTTGTCGGTGATCAGCTCGGAGAACCACATGACCAAGGTGCTGCCGGCCGTTAGCGCCACGACGGTGCCGACGAGAAAGAAAATAAAATTATAATTGTCGAGCATCACGCCGCGCAGCCAGAACGACATGCCAAAAGCCTGGAAGGCCGCCAGCACCACCGTCAGGTAGCGGGTGTATGAAGCGATCCGCTTGCGTCCGGCGTCGCCCTCTTTGGCCAGCTCTTCTAACTGGGGCACGACGACCTGTAAAAGCTGCATGATGATCGAGGCATTGATATAGGGCACGATCCCCATAGCGAAGACCGAGAAGCGCATCAGGGCACCCCCGGTAAAGAGATCGAGAAAATTCAAGATATTGCCGCTGCCGAAGAGGGCCGCCAGCTTGACCGTGTTGATGCCGGCCACCGGGATGTGGGCCCCGACCCGGAAAAGGACAATCATGCCCAGCGTAAAAAGTATTTTTTTGCGCAGGTCGGCAATATTTAAAAACCCTGATAAGACATTAAGCATTGAGAATTATAACTTTCCCCCCGGCCGCTTCGATCTTCTTTTTGGCCGATTCGCTGAACTTGTGAGCGGAAACCGTCGGCGCGCCTTTGACCTCTCCGCTGCCTAAAACCTTGATCAGTTCCGCTCCGCCTTTGATGGCCGCTTCGATCCGGTCAAGCTGGCCCAGATTAAAGATCGCATATTCTTTCCGGAACGGATAATTCTTGAAGCCGCGTTTGGGCAGGCGCCGGTAGAGCGGCGTCTGGCCGCCTTCAAAACGGGCCCCCTTGGTGCCGCCCGAGCGGCTGGTCTGGCCCTTGTGCCCGCGGCCGCAGGTCTTACCCAGGCCGGAACTCGTGCCGCGCCCGACCCGTTTCTTTTTAAATTTCGAGCCCTTGGCCGGTTTTAATTCATTAAGTTTGAACATAGCTGACTTTTGGTTCCTTCCCTCGCTGGCTGGCGACGGTTTCGAGGCTTTTTAACATGCCAAGCGCCTCAAGCGCCGCGCGCGCCACGTTGATCGGATTGGCCGAGCCGATCGACTTGGCCACGATGTTCTTGAGGCCGCACAATTCCAGCACTGTGCGCACGGCGCCGCCAGCGATAACACCGGTGCCGCGCGGCGCGGGCCGCAGCAGCACGGAACTGGCCGAGAACTTGCCGAGCACGTCATGCGGTATAGTGCCCGAGTAGAGCGGCACCTCGATGATGTTGCGCTTGCCGGCTTCGACCCCCTTGCGGATAGCGGCGGAAACCTCGGCCGCTTTGCCGATGCCGAGGCCCACCTTCGTCTTCATGTCACCAACCACGACCACGGCGCGAAAACCCATTTTCTTGCCGCCCTTGACCACCTTGGTCACCCGGCTGATGTTGACGACTTTCTCTTTGTACTCGCTGTCCCGGTTGAAATCGCGACGCATTTCTCTTGCCATTAGAACTCCAATCCCCCTTCGCGCGCCGCGTCGGCCAGCGCTTTGATCCGGCCGTGATAGAGAGCCGCGCCGCGGTCAAAAACGACTTTTTTGATCCCTTTGGCCAGCGCCCGCTCGGCGATCAGCTTGCCGATGACTTTGGCGGCGGCGACGTTGCCGCCGTATTTGACCAGACCTTTTTCCGCGGTCGTGGCGGCCGCCAGCGTCCGCCCGGCCGTGTCGTCGATCACCTGGACTGAAAGGTTATTCAGGCCGCGAAAGGTCGAGAGACGCGGCCTCTGTGCCGTTCCGATAACTCTTTTTTTCCTCATCACTTAGCCGCTCCTCCCCCGCTCGCCGCTTTAGCGGCCTTACCGGCCTTGCGCCGGACAACTTCGCCCGCGTATTTGATGCCTTTGCCTTTGTAAGGCTCGACCTCGCGCGCGGCGCGGATATTGGCCGCCACTTGCCCGACCACCTGCCGGTCGAAGCCCTTGACCTTGATCTTGGTATTGGCGGTCACCACGAACTCGATGCCGGCCGGCGGGTCAAAGTCGACCAGGTGCGAATAGCCGGCCTGGAGCTGGAGCTTTTTGCCCTGCATCAGCGCGCGATAGCCGACCCCGACCATTTCCAGGTCTTTCTCAAAACCGGTCGAAACCCCGGTTATCATATTCTTGATCAAACTGTTATAGAGCCCCTGCAGGGAGAGCACCTTGCGGTCGCTGCCGGCATAGAGAGTCGTGATCTTGCCGCCTTCGACTTTGATCTCGATCTGCGGGTCAAAGCCCTGCGTGAGGCTCGCCTTGGGCCCCTTGACCTTGATCTCCTGGCCCTCGATCTTGACCTCAACGCCCTTCGGTATTTCTAAAATCCTTTTGCCGATTCTTGCCATAACCTAAATAAATCTCCTTTTATGTCGAGCCTGTCGAGACATTACCAAACGTAACATATTACTTCTCCGCCAACCTTTTTCTCGCGCGCGTCCGTATCAGTCATCAGCCCTTTAGAAG
>JAGVQF010000074.1 GCA_020051815.1 Candidatus Saganbacteria bacterium
CAGGCGCAGAACCGCTTCGTAGAAAATATAGATCGCGACAATGGTCAGGAGCGAACCGTTGATGAGCGCGGAGAGTATCTCAAGGCGATAGAAGCCGAAGGTCTGCTTGCGCGTCGCCGGCAGAGCGGCAAAGATCGAAGCCAGCAGCGCGAGTGTTAACGCCAGCGCGTCCGTCATGACATGGCCGGCGTCGGAGAGGAGCGCCAAGCTGTTCGAGAGGAAGCCGCCGATCAATTCGGCGAAAAAAATGGCGACCGCTATTAAAAGCGCCGCGCCGAGCACCTTTTTGTTGTCCACGGGGATATTTTACATCAGATCAACAGAGAAGTAAAATTGGTGAGTTATGCCTCGACCCGCTGGCCATCAAACTGATTAAACAGGCGCTTCTATGGCTTCAATCCAACCCAATATTCTGTGTAAAAGATCTTTATTATAGATCCCGATTTTTGCTGTTCCAAAATAAAGAATGTTCTTTTTATGTCCCGATCCCTCTCTCTTAATATGGCTTTTACCGAATTGCGATAAGGGGATGCCGGTTACGGCCGACCAAAAAGATTTTGCCTTAGTTTCGTCCTGGCCGGAATGGAGATGCAAATATATCTTAAATTTCTTTTCGGGCACGGCGCAGATTTTGCGGAACCAGCTCATCATAAATTTAATCAATTTAGGGTCGGCATTTGAAACGCCCGGGTAAAGCGTTTTATTCCCTTCCGCCCAGTAAAGCATGAGTCCCGACGTCTTAAACTCTGATCTGGTTAAACTCCTAATCTCCAACCCGGCCTGTCGTTTAATTATTGCAACGGCTCTTTGCCTTTTAACCTGATTGGCTTTCGCTCCGCGCAGCTGTCTGTCGTATTTTGAAAGAAGTCTGGCTTTTTGCTCGGACGATAATTCGATATCCCTGCACCAGAGACTTAGCGTGCCTTTCGATAAGCCGGTTTTCTCGCGGATTTCTTTGTAGCTGAGCCCCTCTTTTCGAAGTCGTTGGGCTGACTCTTTCTTTTCCCAATTTTTCATGTTTGAGAGAGGATTGCACCGCGAAGGAGTTGAACCTTCAACCTTGACATTAAGAGTGTCCTGCTCTGCCAGTTGAGCTAGCGGTGCTAATCGAACTTTTGTCTATTATAGCATTCAAAGTAAATTTGGGCGAGAGAGGATTTGAACCTCCAAGCCTTACGGCACATGGTCCTAAGCCATGCGTGTCTGCCAATTCCACCACTCGCCCGCGAGAAGGATCGGGCCCGAGAGGGATCGAACCTCCGACCTACGGATTAGAAATCCGTTGCTCTATCCAACTGAGCTACGGGCCCGCGTTGATCAAAAGCGGGAGACCGGATTCGAACCGGCGACATCCACCTTGGAAGGGTGGCGCTCTACCAGCTGAGCTACTCCCGCGTGCAAAAACATCGGGGCGAGAGGATTTGAACCTCCGGCCTCCTGCTCCCAAAGCAGGCGCTCTACCAAGCTAAGCTACGCCCCGTATCTCGACTCACTTCGTTCTCTCGATACAAGTCGGATAAAAAAGTTTAACACGGGCCAGAATTGCAGTCAAACAAAGCTCGATGCTATAATGGGGAAACCGCATGGCGGCCATGGTGTAGGGGTAACACAGCAGATTGTGGTTCTGTTGTCACGGGTTCGATTCCCGTTGGCCGCCCCATCCTCTAAATAACAAAAAACCAAGAAACAAGATACAAACTATTGAAATCCCCGCCCCCAGCTTCAGGCTCCACGGATCATAGGCAAACTCAACCCGATGCCGGCCCGCCGGCAGATCGATCGCCTGAAAGAATTCCTTTGCCTCTAATATCTTTGTTTCTTTACTATCGACCAAAGCCCGCCAGCCGGGATAATACGCCTCGCTCAAAAATAACCTGGCCGGTTTGGCCGAACTCGTGTTCATCAGCATATAGCCGGGACGATAAAATTCAAAAGTCGCCTCACCCCGCCCGGACAAAAGATAAGCCCTGGGCCGGACTCGCCTGTTCTCGTAGAGGTAAACGCTCCGGCCGTACTGGTATTTGCGGCGTAAAAGCTTGAGCCCCGGAAGCTTGAGCGGCTCGTCCGAGACGATATATCCGACGTTATTCGCGCTCAAGCGCCCAAGGTTCGCTTTGAGCTTATCAGGCCCGAAAGCTTCCCTGTAATAATTATCGATTTTGTACGGCAGGATCGATTCGTAACCGGAAAAATCGAATAGCTGATAGGCCACCGGCCAGTTGGCGGTAAAATTATCCTTGGCGTTCCAGAGCGCGGCGCCGAAGCTCTCGCCGGCGATCGTCCGGTTCGCATCGGCCAGCTTGGGCGTGTAAAAGAACCGGTTGAGCCCTCTCTCCTTCAATAAAAAAGTGTAGTTCGGCGGCACGGCCGCAAAAACCTGGGCCGGCGCCGGCACCATGACCGACGTCCCGTTGGCCAGCAGGTCGGCCGCCGCCAAACCGATCAGGGCAAAAGCCAAAACACGTTTGCTGATCCGGCCCCAATACGCGGCCGCGAGCAGAACGCAAAAAATAAAAACAAAACTGGTTAAATTATAAAAACTTTGCAGATTAAATTTAATTATTCCGCCAAGTATTTCAAAAAAGACCGGAGGGACCTTGGCTGAATACATTTGAGAGAAGAAACTAATTATCCCGGCTGAAAAGAACTGGGCGATAAGCGACAGCCCTAATAAAACAACAAAGACCGGCGCCAAAATAAGGACCGGCCGCTTGTAGCGCTCTTTTTGTTCGCCCAGAAAACTTAGCGAACGCTCGAAACCGAGCGCGGCCAGAAATGACAGGCAAAAAGTCGTCAGGAACAGATATTTGACCGGGTAGCGGATCATGGCAAACCCCGGGATAAAGCTATAAACCAAGCGGTAGAGCGGCGTGTAGCGGCCAAAAGCGAGGAGCAGAGCCGCTCCGGCGGCCGACCATAAGAATACGGCCAGCTTATTTCGTTTGGCGAATAAGATGAGGATCAGCGGCAAGACGCCGAGATATGGCGAGATCAACCAATCCTGATAGTTTGGGCCGAGCAACGTTTCGGTATAGCCGCCGAACTGGGCGGCATTGCCAAAGAAATACGGGAAAATAAAAGTTAAAAGCTCGCGCGGCGGAAAAGAGCGGAAACTGACCAGGTCAAAGCTTGTGCGCACCACCCTATCGGAGAGCCGGGAGAGCTCGATAAAAGGGACCAGCTGGACCGCCACCAGGCCAAGGGAAAGCAAAGCCGCGCCAGCCAACACCGCGATACTCTTCAGTTTGTCGCCGGCAAAAACCAGCGTATAGAAAAACAAGAGCCAAAGTGTCACGTAAAGAATTGTCGGCTCGCCACCAAGAAACATCAAAGATATGAGAAAGACAAAACCAATCATGTTTCCTACCCTCTCCCTCTGGGAGAGGGGGGCCGGTTTATCGCCAGCGGGTGAGGGCTGAATCAGTTTATCCCACATCAACATGACCAGCGGCAGCCAGATGACCGAGGAGAGCGACGTGTTCATGTTCGAAACGGAGAGGAGATAACCGGAGAAAGCAAAGACCAGCCCGCCGAAGAACGAAGCGTACCAGCCCAGCCGGAAATAGCGCAGTAGGGCGTACATAAAACAGGCGGCCAGAAAATAATGGAGAATAATATACCAGTTGAAGGCCAGGTTAAACGGCAAAAGATAATAAATCAGCGTGAGCGGATAGAAAAAGCAGGCCTGCAGCGTCGCCAATAGCGGGAAACCGCAAAAGATATAAGGATTCCAGAGCGGCAGGTGCCCCGATCGCACCTCTCCGACCATCAGATATCTTAGAGGATAAAAATAGCGCGAGAGGTCCTTAAACGCGATGACCTGTTCGCCGGTCAAAAATCTGGCGAAGAAAATAAGGACAAGTGTAAGGAAGAAGGAAAAGGCAAAGAGGTCTTTTTTATATTTAAGGAAGAAGGACATAGCGGGCCTTTTGCGTCGTCGGGTTGTTCTTGACGGTGACCTTGATGCGGTAGGCCTTCCAGATATTTTCGGGGGTGACGACCTCATCGGGCGATCCCTCGGCGATCAGTTCCCCGTTCTTCATCAGGACCAGCCGCGAGCAAAAGCGCGAAGCCAGGTTGAGGTCATGGAAAGTCGCCAAGATCGAGCGATGGCTGCGCAGTTTGCGCAGCATCTTGCAAATATTGACCTGATAGCGGATATCAAGATGCGCGGTCGGCTCATCGAGCAGCATGATCTTGGGTTCCTGCGCCAGCGCCCGGGCGATGGCCACCCGCTGGAACTCGCCGCCCGAGAGCTCGGTCGTCTGGCGGTCCTTGAGCTCGCTGATCTTGAGCTCGTCGATCGCCCACTTGACGGCGTCGTAATCGTCGTTCTGCTCGAATGAAAATCGGTCAAGATAGGGCGTGCGGCCGAGCATAACCAGGTCTTCGACCGAAAAACCATCGACCGGCTCCATCAATTGGGGCACAAAAGCGATCCGGCGGGCCAGCTCGCGGCGGTCAAGATGCTCGATCTTATGGTTGCTGATGGTGACCCCGCCGTGCTGGACCTTTAAAAGCCCGACAATGGCTCGCAATAGAGTGGTTTTACCGGCGCCGTTGGGGCCGACGATGCCGACGAACTGCCCGTCATCGACCGTAAAGGAGATATCCTTGATGACCGGTTTTTTCTGATCATAGCCGCAGACCAGGTTTTCGACGATCAAGATGCTCATTTGCCTTCGATCCGGCGGCGGCGCAACAGATAAAGGAAGAAAGGCGCGCCGACCAGCGACATAATTATGCCGATCGGGATCTCCGTCGGGGAGAGAATTGTCCGGGCGACCGTGTCGGCCGCGACCATCAGGATCATGCCGGAGAGCGCCGAGATCGGGATAAGATAGCGATGGTTCGGTCCGATCAAAAGACGGATGAAGTGAGGAATGATGAGTCCGACAAAACCGATCAGGCCGGAAACGGAGACCGCCGCCGCGGTCATAAGCGAGGCCGTCCCGATCAGGAATAGCCTGATCCGCTCGACATCGACCCCCAGCGTCTGGGCCATCTCCTCCCCTAACAGCAAGGCGTTCAATTCTTTGGAAAAGAAATATGAAACGACCGCGCCAAAGATCGCGTAAGGGACAACAGTGATCGCGTTGGACCAGGTCGCCGAGGAGAGACTGCCGAGCAGCC
>JAGVQF010000082.1 GCA_020051815.1 Candidatus Saganbacteria bacterium
AGTGATAAGCTCGAGCACCCTTTCCAGGTCCTCTCTGGAGTAGTATTCAATTTCGATCCGGCCGCGCTCGGGCGAGCCGTGGATCCTGATCTTGGTGGCCAGATGCTCGGTCAGCTGTTCGATCAGGGCGTTCAACTCGACATTCTGGGTAAAGACGCGCTTGCGCCCGCCTTTTTTAACTTTCGTTTTTTCTTCTTTGCCGGTGACGAGGATCTCCGCGTCACGCACGTTGAGATCACCTTTGACGATCTCGTGCCAGAAGTGGAGCTGCTTATCGGCGCCCTCGACCGTCAGCAGCGGCCGGGCATGGCCGACGGTGATCTCGCCTTTGCGTAAACTTTCTTTGATCTGTTTGGGCAGGGCCAGCAGGCGGACCATATTGGTCACGGTCGAGCGGTCCTTGCCCACCTGCTTGGCGACGGCTTCCTGCGTCAGGCCGAATTCGGACGTCAGGCGGGCATAGCCCTCGGCCTCGTCCATCGGGTTGAGGTCTTCGCGCTGGAGGTTCTCGATCAGTGAGAGCTCGAGCGACTGCTGGTCGCTGAAATCCTTGACAATGGCGGGGATGGCGGAGATACCGGCCAGCTTGGCGGCGCGTAGGCGGCGCTCGCCGGCGACCAGCTCGTATTTGCCGTCGCGCATCCTTGTCAAGATCGGCTCGATCACTCCCTGTACTTTGATCGATTCGGAGAGGTCGTGCAGGGATTCTTTGGAGAAGCGGGTGCGCGGCTGGCGCGGGTTGGGCACGACATTATTGATATCGACATTGACGATCGTGCGCCCGCCGACAAAGACCGACTGCTGCGGGATCAGCGCCCCCAACCCTTTACCCAGACCTCTTTTATTCGCGTTAGCCATCGTCTAACACCTCCCGACACAGATTTTCGTAGGCCTCGGCGCCTTTGCTGCCCGGGTCGTAAAAGAGAATGGGCTGGCCAAAGCTTGGCGCCTCGGCGAGACGGACATTGCGCGGGATGACGGTCTTAAAAACTTTGTTGCCGAAATATTTGCGGGCTTCCCCGGCCACCTGGGAGGAGAGGAGAGTGCGCGGATCAAACATCGTCAGCACGATGCCCCTGATCTTGAGCAAGGGGTTGAGGCTCTCTCTGACCAGCTCGAGCGTGTGGGTCAGCTGGCTGATCCCTTCGAGGGCGTAATATTCGCACTGGATCGGGATGATGACCTCATCCGCCGCGGTCAGCGCGTTGACGGTCAAAAGCGAGAGCGAAGGCGGGCAGTCGATGACCAGCAGGTCGTAGTCGGCCTTGATCTCGGCCAGCGCTTCTTTGAGCCGGGTTTCGCGCGGCGTCATGGCGACCAGCTCCACTTCGGCCCCGGCCAGGCGCGGGGTGGAGGGGAGGACATGGAGATTCGAAATATTGCTTTTGATGATCGCGTCGGCGGTCGGGAGACCCTCGATCAGGATATTGTAGAGGCAGGCTTTGATCTGCGAACGGTCGACGCCCAGGCCGACCGAAGCGTTGCTTTGCGGATCGATGTCGATCAGGAGGACTTTTTTGCCGAAGGTGGCCAGGTAGGCCGCGAGGTTAACTGTGGTGGTGGTTTTTCCGACTCCGCCCTTCTGGTTGACGACCGCGTAGGTGGTGGCCATAGGTTAGATATTATATCACAGCGGTTTTTGCTTGGCTATGCCGGCGCGGCGGGGGTAGCCGGCTGGAGTGAATTTTATTTTTTCGATCAGGATCAGCGAGCGGTTGGGGAACTTTTTGATCTCTTTGAGCCGGCCGCCCAGCGCCTTGATGGCTCCAGCGGCCGCTTTAATTTCTGTTTCTACTTCAACCTGTTTATAGGCGACAAAGAGGCCGCCGACTTTGACCAGCGGCAGGCAATATTCGCAAAGGGCGTTCAGCTTGGCCACCCCGCGCGCGACCGCCAGCCCAAATTCCTCCCGGTGGTCATGGGCATAATCTTCGGCTCTCGACCAAACGGCTTCGGTTTCTTCCAAACCCAGGGCTTTTATTATATGGTTGAGGAAATCGACTTTTTTGCGCGTGGCCTCGACCAGGGTCAGGGCGATATCCGGGCGGGCAATTTTCAGCGGGATGCCCGGGAAGCCGGCCCCGGCGCCAACGTCAACAACAGATTCGTTGGTAAGTTGGAAAGTCTGTAAAAGAAGCAGGGAATCTTTAAAGTGTTTCCGGCGGATCTCTGCCGGATCGGTGATCGAAGTTAAATTAAACTTCTGGTTCCACTCGATCAGCTCGTGCAGGTAGATTTCAAAAGCGGGGCTATTCACGGCCCTCACCCGCTGACACAAACCGACCCCCCTCTCCCAGAGGGAGAGGGGGGAAACATGATTTGTGTATTTCCTTCTCCCTCTGGGAGAAGGGGGCAAGTTACGCGCCAGCGGATGAGGGCTGTTAACACCTATTCTTCAGAATGCCTGCCCGATGCTGAAGTGCATTATCCCCTCGCCGAACTGCTTGCCGCCGGGGACGCCGTAATCGAGGCGAATGGGCCCCAGCGGCGTGTTGATGCGCACGCCCGGCCCCCAGCCGGAGATGAATTGGCTGGTAATGGGCCCGCCGCTGTTCCAGGCATTACCCCAATCGTAGAAGAAGACCCCCTGGAAAAGGTCGGAAAAGTTGAGCCGGTATTCGATATTAAAGATGAATTTGCGCTTGCCGGTCCGGGCTTCGGTCGGGTAGTAGCCGCGGACGGTGTTTGGCCCGCCCGCCCAGTAGAGATCGCCGACCGGCACATCGCCGACGCCGATGCCCGCTCCGGCATGGACGGCCAGGACCTGGTTGTCGACGACCGGGAAAAAATGATTGAGATCCCAACCGGCCTTGGTGAATGACGTCGTGACGCTGGTCGTCTTGAAGCCCTGTTTTAAATCGAGCGTGTAGTATCTGCCCTCTTTCGGATTAAGCCAAAAGTCGCGGGTGTCGTAGGCGAGGCCGACGCCGAAAGTGTCGGAGCGGTAGGCGTCGAAAACGGAAGTGCCGTAGGGGCTGACATTCTCGCTGCCGACCGTCCAGTTAATGTTGTAATTTTCTCGGAGCGGTTTGCTGATCGACACATCAAAACCGTTATAGACGCCGTCCTGGGTCGTCAGCAAAATGTCCCGCCCGATCGTCAGCCAGCGCCGGAAGGTGAGCGCGGTGTGGTCGCCGAAGCGCTCGGGCAGGAACCAGGGATTGGTGTACTTGAACTGATAGGTCGAGAACTGCTGGCCGGACTGCCCGCGGATCAGGATGCCCTGGGCCGTGCCCATCAGGTTGTTGATCGAGAGGTCGACGAAGCCAAACCAGCCCTCGCGCTCGCCGTAACCGCCGCCGAAGTTAATGGTGGAGGAGCGGGTCTCTTTGATCTTGAGGGCGAGCACGACGGTCTCTTTGGTCGTGCCGGGCTCGAAGTTTGGCGTCACTTCGGAGAAGAAGCCGAGATTAAAGACCCGGCGCAGGTCTTTTTTGAGCGTCTCCTCGTTGAGCACAGTGCCGGGCTTGGTCTTCAACTCGCGCAGGATGACATAGTCCTTGGTCGCTTCATTGCCGTCAAGCGAGATCGATTCGATCTGGCCTTCAACGATCTTAAAATGCAGGGTGTTGGTCTTTTTATCGGTATCGACATCGGCGACCCGGGCGAGCATATAGCCGTCCTTTTTATATCTGGCGTTGATCTTTTCAATGTCATCTTGCATCTGCTTAAAGTTGAGGAGACCGCCCTGTTTGGTTTCGAGCATGGCGAGGATCTCGGCGGTCGAATAAACGGTGTTGTCTTCGATCACAATGGCTTTGATCTTGGGATTTTCGACCACATTAAAGACGAGCCGGGTGCCGCCGGAGAACGACTCAAACGACGGTACAACGTCGGCGAAATAGCCGAGAGCGTAGATCGCTTTCAGTTCGCCTTTGACCTTGCCCTCGTTCAAAGCGTCGCCGACCCGGGTAAAAACCACGGCCATGACCTCTTTGGTCGGCACGGCCTGGTTGCCCCTGATCTCGAGCGCGGTGATGGTCGAGGCCGCGCTGATCTCGCCGGTGGCCGCCAGGGCCGGGCTGAACAAACACAGGCAAAGTAAAATTATTGACTGGAATTTTTTCATTTCAGATCCTTTCACCAAAAAGAAAAACCGGCCTTCAGCGTTACTTTTTGATAGCCGGTCGTCGGCTGGTCAATTGTCGATGGTTCTCGATAATATATTATAGCCCAGATCGGGGTTAATTTATAGGTCAGTTGATAATTAAATAATGTTTGCCCGGCGGCGGTGGTGGTTTGACCCGAGCCCTGCGCGTAGCGGACGTCGAGAAATAGCCGGTCAAAAAAGCCCTTGACGAAACCGACGCTCCAGGCCGGTTTTTCCTCAAAACCCTTAATGTCTTTGACCCCCATCGCCTCGCCGATCTTGGGACCGAAATTATACTCGAGCGTCAGGCTCTCAAGCCCCAGGCGCTGTTCCGCCTCACGCTCGAGCCCCCGGAAGAGGAGGCTCTGGACCCGGCTTGAGAGATAATCGGCGACCACCGCGTTGGTGTCGGTTTTGGTTTCCGCGCCCGGCGCCCCGAGGCCGGCCAGTGATTTGATAAAATCGGGCAGCAGCATAACTTTGAGGTCCTGCTCGCTGTAACGGACCGGCGCGAATTGAGGCGGCGATTTTGTTTTGTCATCGGTAAAACCGGAAAGAGAGATCTTTAGGCCGCGTTCCTCGTCCCGCTCACCGATAATACCCCGCAGGCGGGCCAGGACATTGACCTTTCTCTTGACATAGGCGCTGCCTTCTTTTTCCTGATTATCGACGTCGACGCTGGCGGTGATATCAAGGTCCGGCCCGGTTCCTTCGCCGCGGAAAACGGCGGAATTTTCGGAGTCGGCCGCGGCCGGGGCGTAGGTGGCGTATTTCTTGCGCAGCTCCGGCGTGAGCAGGGTGAATTCGCGGTTAAAGATGTTGACCGTGCCGCGCCGGATCCCGATCCGGCCCAGGAGATTTGGCGTGCGCAGATCGCCCGAGATGTTGAGCCCGCCGTTTATCTCAAGATTCATCAGCACGTTGCTCAAGTTGAGTGTCGCGACATCGCCCATGACGGCGTAGACATTTTTCCCTAACTCGGTTTCCAGCCCGAGCCGGAGCGGAAAGATCCGGCCGCCGCCGGCCGACTCGGCGAGGGTAATGACGGCATTGGCGGCCTCGACGCTGCCCTGCAGGAGAGGGCCTTCGCTCCAATCGAAATAGAGCGGGCCGCTCAAAGAAAGAGCCTTGACATTGATCGCGCCGGTATAGAGATCGCGAAAATCAGCGTAGAGAAGGGTGGGAGAAAAAGCAAGGTCGAGATCGATCCGGCCCCGCTCGGCCAGGGCGCCGCGGAGGTCGATCGAGCCGGACAGGCCGATAGAATTGGCGATATCCTTGGTCGTCTTGCCGGTCCAGATGCCGGTCAGGTTCCCGATCCGCAAAACATTATTCTCGATTGTAGCCGAACCGCTGACCTGCCGCAGGTCCGCTGACAGCGCCTTGACGTAAATCGTGTTGTCGGCGATGACCAAATGACCGTTGATCTTTGGCTCGGCCAGCGTGCCCGAAGCTTTGACCGTGACGGCCGAGTTGCCTTTTGACCATTTGATCTGATCGGTGAACAGATTGACCAGGCCGATCGCGTTGCCTTTCAGGTTAGCCTCCAGCGCGACCTTGCCGGGTCGGGAGAATATGATGGAGCCGTAGGCGCTGGAGAGCCGCCCGTCTTTGAGCAGGGAAAGCTCGTGCAGGTAGAGGCCGTTCCCTTTTTGGGTGATCGAGACGGAGGCCTCGTCAAGGTCGACGCCGGCCAGTGAGATGTTTTTGCCGCTGGCGGCCAGAGAATATTTTAGACTTTTCAGCGGTCCGTCAACCCCGGCGTTCATGTTAAAGGCGCCTTTGAAGGGCTTGTCCGGGAAAGCGATCTCCATGATATCAAGCGGCATGTCACTAGCCGTGACGTTAAAAGAGAGATCGCCTTTCAGGTCATAATCACCACGGGCGCTGAGACTACCGCCGCCTTTCTTAAGCTCCGCATTTTCGATCTTAAAAGTTTGGTTTTTTAAGGCGGCCTGAACGCTCAAGGAATCGAAACGGTAATTCCGGAAAAAACCTTCGTCGATCCGCATCTTGAGCTGGCCGGAGAGATCGTTAATCTTGCCTTTGATGTTCGTTTTGGCGGAAACAGCGCCCCCCATATTCTCGGCCGGCGCGGCCGCCTGGATCTTGGCCGACTCCGATTTGACCGACTGCCAGGCCTGGAGAAAGAACCGGCGCTTTTGGCCATTGGCTGAATACAATTGAAGCCGGTCGGCCCCGCCAAATGCGGCAATGTCGGGCAGGGCGAAAGGGGCAAGGCGCAGGCGGACGACCGGCGGCCGCTCCGGCGGCGGGACCAGCCGGTTCATCAGCTCGCCCTCGACCTTATAGAGAAATTGAAAGGCGGATGAGAGTTCGGCCTGCTCGATCCCGAGCGAAAGATCAAGCTCGCTCTCTCCGGGTTTTTTCTGATCGAGCAGGAGATCGCCGGCCAGGGAATAGATGTCCTTCCCGTTCTTGAAAAATACCGGTTTGGCCACGGAGAGTTTATTTGAGTAATACGTCAGCTCCCCCGCAATGTCGTCGATATAGATGTCGTTTATGGCAAAACTCTTCAGCCAGAAGGCGGCGGCGACCTGCGGGTTGCCGGCCTGGCCGTTTATGCCCAATCCAAAACCGGCCAGCCCGCTGATCCTGCCGTACTTGCCGGTCAGTGTTTTATAATGGTCTAAATTCGCGGTCCCCCGCAGGGAGCCGTTCAGGCTGCCGTCCTTATTGTAGCCATAATCCAGGTCGAGGCGCGAATCGGGCATGACAACACGGCAATCGGATATTTTGAGCGATCGATCATGCCAGTCAAGTTTAAAACCGGCGTCGGTGATCGGCATGGCCGCTACCTCCGCACTGCTTATTTCCAGGCGCGCGTTGACCGAGAGGTCCAGCAGCGGATCGGGAGAGCTTAACCTGATCTCACGGGATAGTTCGCCGGTCACCCTGATCTCAAGCGAGGCAGTCCCGGTTGGGTTCCGCGCTTCGGCCGGCAGGAAAAAGTTCAATATTTTCAGGTCGGCGAGCTCCAGCCGGCTGCCGGTGAGAAAGAGTTTTGTGGGAGTGCCCAGGCCAGTCACGCCGCCCACGCGCACAACTGATCTGTTATTTTGAATCAGCGCGTCGTTAATTTCGATCTTTTCATGGCCGATCGAGACGGCGCCGCGGGCCTGATCGAACTTTTGCTCGCCGATCCGGCCGTCAGATAATAAAACCTCACCGGAAGCCGTCAGATTCTTGAGCGGTGAAGCCAGGAAATCCGGGTCAAGTTTCCAGCGGGTGCGTCCGTTGAACTTGTCAAGTTTCGCTCCCATCTCGCCAAACACGCCGCGGCCGGAGAGGCGCAGGCCAACGGCTTCCGCTTGCAGGTCAAATGTCAGGTCGGGAGTGACCCGGCCGCTGGCGCGAAAAGAGACGTTGCCGGACGCCGCGGCGAAATCGTCAAGGTAAAAATCGCCTTGCTTGATTCGAAAAAACGAAGAAACCGTCTGCATCGGCTGGCCGAAGACCAGTCCGCCTGAAAGGTCGGCCGAAACCGAACCGGTCAGGTCGACGACCGGTCCCGCCAGGTCAGCCGAGCCGCTGCCCCGGCCTTCGATGCCGGGCGAGTTTTGCGCCAGCGCGGCCAGATCGAGCCCGGAAAATTTCGCTTTGAGTTTTAGGCGAGGCTGTTTTTTAACGTCCAGGGTAAGATGGCCGGACAAATTGCCTCTGTAAAAAGCCCGGCTGCCGAATTCAAGTGAGAGGACGCGCCCGCTCAAACCGCCGCTGACGTCAAGGGGTATCCCGGCCAGCCGGCCGGCCGCTTCCTTAATGATCAGCTTTTCATCATCGATAAAAAGTTGGCCCGAAACATTTTCGGCCCGCGAACCCTCAAACTCGCCCGAGGCGTTAACAAGCCTGGCCTGGC
>JAGVQF010000039.1 GCA_020051815.1 Candidatus Saganbacteria bacterium
GATTGCTGATTTCCGCTCGTTTTCTCTCGCATTGCATTCTCTTAATAACGGAGACATGGGAATGAAGACAACTTTCTTTTATACAGCGTTGTTTTTTTCGCTTTTAGGCATTGGGGCAATCAAAAATGGGTATAATAGTATAGGCGTGAGTCATCTTCTTTCGGGCGTGTTTTTTGGGGTCTTATTTATCGGTTTTCGGAGAAGAATCGCTTTTTGTCAATCTTCTTTTAGAAATATCTCCGAACAATTAATTGAACGGTATTCGCTGAGAGAGATCCCAGAAAATTTAGAGGCGTTCGATAGGAAAGCTTTTGAAAAATTAAATGAGCTTTTGTTAATGAGGCGCGGTCTAAACGGCAGATAGCAGTTAGATTACAGGTATCTTTTAAGGGCGGGTAGAAAACTATTTTTCCCGCCCTTTTTTATTGTCAGGAACAGGCTGAAGTTAGCGTAAATTACTTTGCCTTTGCCGATCTTCTTTTCTATCAACTGATGTTTTCTGCCCTTGCCTTCGAATACGTCAAGAAAACCGTCTTTTGTGATCTCGTTATGATCATAGGTTAAGCCGAGCAGCTCTGCCGACAACGGTTTCTGATAGAGATGGCCGTTCTCGTCTTTCAGACCGAAACGCGCTTCGGTGATCAATGTGCCGCCGGCGGCGATCCATTTCTTTAGGTTAGCAAATTGTTTCAGGGATAACAGGTAAGGGTTAGGGAGGAGGAGGGAGGAGTAATGAATGTTGCCCTTTTCCAAGTCCTGTTCAAAAATGAAGTCCGCGGCTTTGTATTTGTTGTAAGCTAATTGATAAGCCCCTTGGATCGAAGTCATGCCGTACATCAGCCCGATATCGACGCGTACCGATTCCCACTGTCCCGCAATGCCGCGTGGCGGGCCTTGTTCCTGGTAGCTTTGGATATCACTTGAGCGGAGATAGGCGATGGCTATCTTTGAATTACGAATTACGAATGACGAATTACGAATTAAGGAAGATAATCTTTTAATCACTTTGAGCCGCTTGGTCGGCGAACCGTCAGCTTTCAAGATGCCGAAGCCGCCGGTCTCCGCGCCGAAGAGCGGCGGGCGCCAGGCATGATAGAGGAGGGCTTTGACGCCGCGATCCAACGCCATCTTTGTCCACCACTCGATCTCGGGCCCCTCGACATAATCGGGGTTACCCCAGCGCACGTTCTGGCCGCCCTGCAGCTCGGTGATCTGGAACTCGGCTTTTTTGCCCCGAACGTAACTCTTCCAAAGGTCGAGCATAAAGGCATAATCGCGCACCCCCATCTTGCCGCCTTTGGGATAGATGTCGAGGCCATACCAGTCGAGATTTCCCGCTAAAAGACTGTGGTCGGGGACACGGGTGCAGATGCCGATAAAACCGTTGGTGCCAACTTTGTGTTTGGGGTCGATCTTTTTGACGATCTTCGCCAGGTGATCGATCCAATCGGTCAAGCGGTCGGTTTTGAACCGGAACCAATCAAGAAAGATGTGCGGCGAGACCGCTTCCCAGACGCCGGCTTTGGGGGTCTGTATGTCTTCGAATCTCGACAAGGAGTTGGTCCAAAACTTTGTCCCCCAGACCTCGTTGAGATTTTGGAGCGAGCCGTATTTTTTTCTCGCCCAGGCGATAAAGGCCTGGCGCGAATTCTGGCAGTGGCAAAAGTCGTTTGAAGTTGTGTGGTCGAGTGGAGGGTAAACTGGCTCGTTGTCTATTTGCCACATGTGGAGAGCGGGATGATTTTTATACCGGCTGACGAGCTTGCGAGTTAACCGCTCGGCCAGTTTCCGATAATTAGGATTGTCGCGGCAGATATTGGGCCGGGGGCCGGACTCGGGATAGAGCGTGCCGTCCTGGGCGACGGGGCGGCTGTTGGGATAAAGGCGATAGAACCAGGGCGGGACCTGCGAGGTCGGGATGCCGAGCAGGACTTTGAGACCGTGTTTGGCGCAGAGGTCCAGGGCGCGATCGAGCCCGGCAAAGTCGAATTTGCCGGCATCCGGTTCGACCCAATCCCAGGCCATCTCGCCAAAGCGGATAATATTAAACCCGGCTTTTTTGATATTCTTGAAATTCTCGGCCCAGGTTTCTGCCGGCCACTGATCGGGGTAAAAAGTTACGCCAAAGGGAAACATATGGGGTAATTATATCAAAGAACGAGTGGAAAGGCACCAAGGCATCGAGGCACTATGAGAGAATGGCAAGCAGTTTCTTTATTTTTCTTTCCCGGATGAGCTTAGAATAAGGTTCACTGATTGACGGGCCCATTATTTCGACCTCTTTGCCATCATCAAGAGTCAATATATAAGAGACGGGAGAGACGCCGAAAGAGTCCTTTTTCGAGCCGTTTAAGTATGTAACCTCGATCGAGCCGAGCAGGTTAAAGCTGAACTTGCCGCCTTTGAACAGCCAGGCGGGGAGGACCGGGGCTAGCCTAAAGCAGAGCTTGCCCTTTTCATCCAGGTAAAAAATGTTCTTGCCGGTCGTCATGATCAGCCAGATGTCGATAAACTCGGCGGCGCCGCCGGAGAGGCGCGCCACAAAACCGCGGCCGTGGTTGGCCTTGTTGGGATGGGCGCTCGAGACGATAAAAGAAGAATTTTCCAGGATACTGCGCTTGTATTTCTTAGGATCCATGAACGGCACGAGCACATCTTTGAAATCGGCAAAAAACTCGTCGTACATGCCCGCCTTGAGCAATTCGAGAATATATTTGTATTCCATGTGGAGCCAGATCGATTCGTTTTCGAGCCAGCCGGGGGTAAAGATGCGGGTGCGGCCGACCTCGACCGGCGCGTCCTTGAGCGGCGCGTTGACCTTGTACATTTTCAACGCGCGGTCATAGAGGGGACTGGTCCTGACAAATTGATAGATTGATGGATCTTTCTCGACTTTCAGGGCGTGGACAAAACCCTCGAGAAACAGGGGAAGCGGCTTCTGAATGAATTTTTTAACCTTGAGTGTATGGCCGTTGATCGGCTCGTGAGCCGCGACCTCGTTGATAAAATAGGTGTAATAATTGCCGTATTTCGTGGCCGTTTTCTTGATGCCGCGGTCGCATTTATCAATGACGCGCCCAAAAAATTCAGCCGCGAACCTACCGCCGACCCTGACCGTCTCGCCGCTTAAGCCGAGCTTGGTCTTTTCCCGGAAAGCCTCTTTGCTCTGGTTGGCCTCGTCCCAGCCGGTGAAATTATCTTCAAGCTGGAGCTGGCCGTTCAAGGCCTTGATAAAATCAGTTAGCTCGACCGGCAGGTCCAGCTCAAGCTTGTTCGGCAAACGCTTGAGGGCAAAGGCACAGAGGCGCTTTAGCTCGATCGTTTCGGAGAGGGAAGAGCCGAAAAGCCCCGGCAGGCCGTTTAAGGCGTCGTACCAATCCGGCTTGTCGGCCTCCATCTCAAGCCCGATCCCCTCGGCGTCGAATGAAGCGGCCTTGTTGGCCGCTAGGCAGAGGAGCTTGACGATGAGGGTGGTTTGGTAAAGCTCGGCGCCGATCCTGACGACATTTTTGTGGCTGTCCCGCTGATTGAGCATGGCCGCTTTCTCGACGTCAACCCGGATGCTGCCATACTGTTTGGCCTGGCCGCCGACCAGGCGGTATCTTTCGTCCCGGGGCACAACCACGTGATCGTTATCAAAAAAGGTGAACGCCTTTTCTGCGAACAGCAATGGCTTGATCTGCTCGGGGAAGAGGCATTCAAAACTTTCCAGGAGATCGGTGTTATATGAGAAATGATCGGTCCAGAAACCCTCGCCGTGAGTCGCCCCTTCCTCCGCGACCGCCGCCCCCAGCAGGTCGCACGCGAAAGCTTCGCGCGAGGTCTTGTAAGCGTAGCCGGCGGTCTCGATCTTCTTCAGGACTTCGCCCAGGATGAAAGGGGAGAGGAGCGACTCGATCAGCGGCTCGTCGGGAGCGCTGATGTGCTCGCCCAGCAGGAACTCGGCGGCCGAGCGCGACTCCAGATAATACTGGGTGCCCAGGACGACGAGCGGATTATAGCCGTCGAGCTGGATGAGATTGAAGAACCTGATGATGTTATCGGCGCCGACCGCCGGATTAAAGAACAGGTCGTTGCGCCGGTTCTGGTTGATGTCGCGATAGTTGCCGTTGCCCTGGGAAAAATAGGTCGGCATGAGCTTGAAGTCGTTGTAGTCGCGCTCCATGTCGCCGTGCTTGCGGTAATAGAGGTAAGCGACCTTGCCGCCCAGGCTGACGGGCAAGCCGCCGCGCATGACGTTGTCGAGGAAGGTTTGCCCGGCGTAGAGGTCAAAACTCTTTGACGAGCTCTCCGTCCTGATATAGGCGCAGATCGAATCGATGAGCGCTTTATTTTCGTTCGATTTCTTGGCAAAATATTTCCGGCTGGAGACTTTCTTTTCGATCTTTTTGAGCTGTTCCAGGCTATCGATATAGCCGAAGAGCGAACAGAGCTCGATCTCTCCGTGGCCGGGTAGCGCCGCCCGTTTGAAGGCGAAAGCGCTCGGCGTAAACCCCTCGGTCAGCTGGTGGGCCGGCCGGCTGAATTTTTTACTTTCGATGAAGCGGGCCGGCAGCTCAAGGCTTGAGTTTTCCCGAAAGACAGCCTGCGGATCGACGATCATTTCTACGGCGGAGTCACGGCCGTTCTGGCTGGCGAGCGAGATAAAGAAATTGCCTTCTTTAAAATATTTTGTTTCCGAGGCGTCGGAGGGGATGACTTTTAATTTATAAAAAGGCGCGCCGCCTTCCAGGTTCTCGACCGCGCACCAGGCCTCGATCGTCTGGCTGATCCGCTTCAAAAGCGAATCGTCAAAGCCGAAAGGGACGATGATCGGCAGGCCGTCGATTACTTCGAGCTGGCGCTTTCTGCCCGAGAGATCTTTCACTTTTAAGATCCTGGCCAGGGCCGGGAACGATTCGTTGGGGACGGTAAAATATTCGACCGTGACCCGCAGCTTTAGCTTCGGGTCGTCTTCGATCAGTTCCAGGCCGCCCGGGGTGATCCGCATCTCTTTTCGGTTGGCCGTCCGCTCGCTGAATGGCTCATAATAATGGCCGTCGGCTTTGATAAAAGTCCGGAAACCGTCGAGCGAGACGCTGCGGAACGCCTTATTGGCCGGCTGGAACTCGATGATCGCCC
>JAGVQF010000025.1 GCA_020051815.1 Candidatus Saganbacteria bacterium
AAATATCTGGCCGATGAACTGTGTCCAGAACAAATTGTTGCTCATCAGTATCCTTAAGATGTCAAAAGATTCTTCCGCCGTGTAGATCCGGTGAATGAGGTCGAGCATTTCCAGGGCAAAGTCGATCAGGAAAATATTTATCAGGTAGAGGCGGATGGTGTCGACGCAGGGCATGTCGATCGGTTTGCGCCGGAGCGATTGCGTGATCATGTAGACCAGCATGACGGCGGCGATGCCCGAGACCATGGCCGACATCAGGAAGATGACCGGCATGAGGGTAGTTGACCACCAGGGATTGGCCTTGACCGAGCCGAAGATGAAGCCGACGTAGCCGTGGAGCAGGAAAGCCGACGGGATGCCGATGATGGTGATAAAGCGGCCGATCTTTTCATCGATCTCGAGCGAGCGGGGCGAAATATTATCTACGCCCAGGGTCATAACCGTGTAAAACAATTTTTTGAGCCCTTTTTCACTTTTTGACAGCAGGACAAAATCTTTGCGGTAATCGAACCAGATCTCAAGGAGCAGGACCGCCATCAGATACCAGGCGTAAACAAAGCCGAACATGGCCATGGCCGAATCGAATTTGGGGGTGAACATGATCTCCAGCGCCCGCTCCGGATGGCCCAGATGGGTCAAAAGCGGCAAAGTGGCGACCAGCATGAAAGCGAGGGCAGTGAGCAGCGACAGCCTGTAAGTGGGTTTGACTTCCGAAACATTGAAAACGCGCGCCAGCGAAGCCAGGATGAAAGCGCCGGCGACCAGGCCGGTGATATAAGGATAAAGGACGATCAACAGGCCCCAGTGCAGTTCAATTTCGTTGGGGTAGATAAAACCTTGCACCAGCGGCAGGAGCTTATAGAGCGTCTGGATAATTTCCATTACCTTACCTCTTTATCGATGCCGCTGTAATAAATCTTGGGCCGGGTGCCAAGGTCCGGTTTGAGGACCATGACCTTCTTGGCCTTGATAAACCTGTTGATCGGGCTGTTTTCGTCTTTCAAATTGCCGAAGAGCCGGGTGCCGGTCGGGCAGGCCTCAACGCAGGCCGGCTTCAAGCCCTTGGTGATGCGCTGGTAACAGAAAGTGCACTTGTCGGCCACATGCTTTTCGGGGTGCAGGTAGCGGGCGCCGTAAGGGCAGGCCTGGATGCAGTAGCGGCAGCCGATACAATAGCCGGGATCGACCAGGACGACGCCGTCCGGGCTTTTATATGTCGCGCCGACCGGGCAGACCTGGACGCAGGGCGGGTGTTCGCAGTGGTTGCAGATCTTGGGGACGAAGAAAGATTTAACGAGATCCTTTTTGTCTTTGAGGTCGTGAAAACCGTCCCGGCCGCCGTTTCGGGAATCGACTTCAACTTTGCCGCCGGCTCTTTCGGCGTAGCGCTCGACCCAGGTGCGGAAGAAGAAGGGATCGTCGGGCACATGGTTTTCGACCTTGCAGGCGTCGACACAGCGGCCGCAGCCGATGCATTTGTCGACGTCAATGCCGTAGCCCCAGAGATGCTCTTCGACCTTATAGCCGTCCAGGGTGGTCATGGCCAAAAGTTTTTTGGGAAAACCGAGCGCCATCAGCGCCATGATCGATTTTAGCGACAGGCCCAAAAATTCACGCCGTGAAAAGTTATTCATTTCAGCCCTCACCCGCTGGCGCGAACCGGCCCCCCTCTCCCAGAGGGAGAGGGTTGTGAGGATTATGGCAGTCGGCGCAATTGAGCCCCGGGTTATGCTCCCAGGACCTGATCTGCGGGAAATTCCCCGGCTTGCTGACATTTTTGGCGTGGCAGAGGAGACAGAAATCCCGGCCGGCCGGTTTTCGCGGTTTAACCGAGGATGGGTCTTCCGTGTGCTTACGCAGGGCGCCGTGGCAATCTTCGCAATTGACGGTCTTATGTTTGGAGCTTGACCAGAGTCTGTGTTTTTCTTCGTGGCAATCGGCGCAGGGCTGGCTGCCGGCATAATTGAGGGGCCGATCCATGTTTTCGGTGAGCGAGCCGCCCCGGTAGTGGCCGTATTCATAAAAATCTTTGGGGACAAAGATGAAGCGCACGGCGATGAAGCCGGCGACCAGCAGGAAGATGATAATAATGAGCCGTTTAATGTGTTCGTAGTCAGAAATTGTTTTTGACATTTATTCAGTTCTGTGATTTAATTCACACAGGATAACCAAAATTATTCCCCACACTTAAGTGTGGGGAATATAACCCGAGTATATTATTATATGAAAAAACTTTTGTCAAGAACCTGGGAGTTGTTCTCTTCCAATGTCTTCGCCGTTGTCCTGATCGGGATCCTGGCGGCGGTTTCTCTGTTGGGCACGGCCATACCGCAAAAAGAATCGCCAGAGGTCTATCTCAAGCTGTTTGGCGAGGTCTTTTATCGGCTCTTCAGCGCTTTAAGCTTGACCAATTTATACGCTTCGCCTTTCTTTTACACTATACTGGCCCTGCTCGGGCTTTCGCTCTTTGCCTGCAGCTATAACCGGCTGATGAAGCTGATACAAAAGGGGAAGAGTGACCTGTATCACTGGGGCTCTTTCATGTCGCATTTGAGCGTCCTCATGATTTATATAGGCGTGGTCTATGGCGCGGCGGCCGGCTTTTCCGGTTACGCGCAAATTGAGAAAGGCAAGGATTTTTCCCCGCACGATTGGCCTTTCTCCGTTCACCTGAACGACTTTAACGCGAAATTTGACGCGCAGGGTCGGCCGCTCCACTTTTCTTCCGACCTCTCGGTCATGGAGAATGGCAGGGAAGTGTTGCGCAAAACCATCTCGGTCAACGACCCGCTGGTCTACAAAGGGATCAAGTTTTACCAATCAAGCTATGGCCTGACCGGTTTGCTGGAGATCCGGGGGCCGGGTGGGAAGGCCGAGCGGAGCCCGATCTCCAAGAACGCCTGCTGCGTTTATTACACGCCGACCGGGCAGAAGTTCCATCTTGTTGAGATATTCCCCGATCTCCATGTTCTGCATGGCATGTCGATGGAGGTCTATGAGCCGACGATGCCGCTCGTCCTGCTCGAAAATATCGGCTGGCTGGCGACCGGCCAGGTCTTGAGGTCGGGGGAATACACCTTGAAACTGCTGGGCGCGACAGAGTATACTGGTTTGCAGGTCAAGAAAGACCCCGGGGTTTGGGTCGTCTACCTTGGCTTTCTGCTTTTAACGGCCGGAGTGGGGATGATGTTATATGTTAAACATTGAATCTAATTTTCTTTTATTCGCGGTTGCGGCTTATGGCCTGGCGATGGTCGCGGGTTTTCTTTCTCTTGCTATTAAGCGGGCGGAAATAGACAAGTCGGCGACGCTATTTTTGATCGTTGGACTGGGCCTGCAGACCGTTTCGATCGGCGCCAGGATCGCCGCCTCGGGCCGCCTGCCTTTTGCCAATCTTTATGAATCGATGACCAGCTTTGCCTGGGGGATCGCCCTGATCATTTTGATCGTCAATTACATATATAAGATCAAGGCGGCCGGTGTTGTGGTCGTGCCGATCGCGTTTTTAGCGGCGCTCTACGCCTCGACCCTCAATAAAGCGATCGAGCCGCTCATGCCGGCGCTCCAGAGCAACTGGCTGCTGGCGCATGTCGGGGTGGCGATCGTCGCCTACGGCATCTTCGCGTTTTCTTTCGGCACGGCGATCCTCTATCTTGTCAAAGACAGGTTTAAGTCCAAATGGCTGCCGGCCAAAGACAAATTGGATGAGCTGACCTACCAACTGATCGCTTTTGCTTTCCCGTTCATGATCCTGGTCATTGTGACCGGCGCCATCTGGGCGGAGCAGGCCTGGGGGACGTACTGGAGCTGGGACCCTAAAGAGACCTGGTCGCTGATCACCGCGCTGATCTACCTGGCCTATTTGCACGCACGCCTCGTTATGGGCTGGAAAGGGAAAATCGCGGCCTGGTTCGCCGTTATCGGGTTCCTGGCTGTGATCTTTACCTATCTCGGCGTTAATTTAATGCTTTCCGGGCTGCATAGTTACGCTCAATAAAATTTATAAAGAAGGAGGTGAATTCATCAATGAAGAAGATCGCGTTATTTGTAATAATGGTTGTCTTTGCCGGAGCGGTATTCGCGGCTGGGCCGACAAAATTGATAAAGATCTTGGGGGTCAAAACCAAGGAAAAGAATGCCGTTAATTTTAATCACCAGCGCCATGTCAAAGCCACTGCCGATGGCGGGGCGGGCCTGAAGTGCCCGGATTGCCACAGCAGCAAATTAGTCGCCAAAATGAAGGCGGGGGCCAATAAGATCACCATGGCCGGGACTTGCGGCGTCTGCCACAAAGCTGGAGGGAAGGCCGCTAAGGTTGCCATTAACGATAAGAAGGCTTGCGCCAAGTGCCACGCCGGAGCCAAAAAAAGCGGCAGTGAGTCAGAGAGTTAGTTTTTGATTTTGTAGCTACAAAAAGCCTGCCCGTTGGCCAGTGCGGCGGGCAGGTTTTTTATTAATATGAAAATAGTTGTTTGCATCAAGCAGGTGCCCGACACCACCGATGTCAAAATAGACCCGGTGACGAATACCCTCGTCCGCGAAGGCGTCCCCTCGATCCCCAATCCCTACGACATGCACGCCCTTGAGATGGCGCTTGAGATCAAGGACAGATACGGTGCCGAGGTCATTGCCGTCAGCATGGGCCCGCCCCAGGCCAAAGAGGTCTTGAAAAAAGCCATTTCGCTTGGCGCGGACGAGGCGATCCTTTTGACCGACCGGGCGTTCGCGGGCGCCGACACCTGGGCGACGAGCTATGCCATGGCCGGCGCTATCGCCAAATTGAGCCCCGACCTTGTCCTGTGCGGCAAGCAGGCGATCGACGGCGACACGGCGCAGGTGGGGCCGGGGATCGCCACGCGTTTAAACCTGACCCAGCTCACCTATGTGGTCAGTTTTAAAAGCGTTGATCTGGAAAAACGCGAGATCATCGTTGAGAGAAAGCTTGAAGAAGGGCCGGAAACGGTAGCGGCGCGCCTGCCGGCGCTTTTGACTGTGCTCAAAGAAGCCAACGAGATCCGCTATGCGACTCTGCCTAATTTAATGAAGTCGGTCAAGCTTGAGCCGCAACTGTGGGACAACAAGACAATTGGGCTTGACCCGAACCTGCTTGGCCTCAAGGGTTCTCCCACGCAGGTCGTCAAGATATTTTCTCCGCCGCTGCGTGAAGGCGGCCAGCTGATCGCTTCAAGCGAGGCAGAGATATCTAAGATCGTCGATCAATTATTGCCGCGGATCAAATCGGAGGCCAGTTGTGCCATCTAATTTAGACGAATACAGGGGCGTCTGCGTCTTTATCGAACAGGCGCGCGATAAGATCGCGACGGTCGCCTTCGAGCTGTTAGGCGAAGGACGAAAATTAGCCGATAAACTTCAAGTGCCTCTCTCCGGCATCCTGTTGGGCGGCAACAATGTCCGCTCGCTGGCCAACGAAGTCATCCAGCACGGCGCGGATATTGTTTACCTGATCGATGACCCCCAGCTTAAAGATTACACGACCTCGGCCTATCTGGCCGGCTCGCTCGAGATCGTCAATAAATATAAGCCGGAGATTTTGCTCTTGGGGGCCACGACCATGGGCCGTGACCTGGGTGGCGCCCTGGCGACCCGGCTCTCGACTGGCCTCACCGCCGACTGCACGGGGCTCGATATTGAAGAGGGGACGAGAAACCTCAAGCAGACGCGCCCGGCTTTTGGCGGCAACATCATGGCGACGATCATGACCAAGCGCCACCGCCCGCAGATGTCGACGGTGCGGCCGCGCGTCATGCTGGCCCTGGCCCCCGTTCCGGGCCGGAGCGGCCAGGTCATTGAAGCAAAAATGCCGCCCTTTGACCTGACGGCCAGAGTGACCGATTTTGTCTGCCAGATCAAGACCGACGCGCCGCTCGAAGACGCCGAGATCATTGTCTCCGGCGGCAAAGGGGTGGGCGGGGCCAAAAACTTTGCGATCCTCAAAGAACTGGCGGATGTCCTGGGTGGCGTCGTGGGCGGTTCGCGCAAGGCGGCTGACGCCGGCTGGGTGCCGGTCAGCTCGCAGATCGGCCAGACGGGGAAAACAGTGCGCCCGAAAATTTATTTCGCCTGCGGCATCTCTGGCGCTATCCAGCACCTGGTCGGCATGCAGACCTCCGACGTGATCGTGGCGATCAATACCGACAAAGAGGCGCCGATCTTTAAAGTGGCGAC
>JAGVQF010000043.1 GCA_020051815.1 Candidatus Saganbacteria bacterium
ACATCGCTGAACTATCCAAACCCATACGACCCGGCGGCCGGGAACACGACTATCGGCTTCACTCTCTCAAAGCCATCGGCCATTACGCTGACTATCCATGATCTCTCGGGGAATATGATCGTCAGGAAGACCTTCTCCTCAACGGAGAATGGCGGCCAGGCCGGCTACAACACCGTCACCTGGGACGGCAAAACCGACCGTGGCGACGTCGTCGGTAACGGCATCTACGTTTACATTATCGTTGCCGACGGCAGAGTGCTTTCCAAAGGCAAACTAACGGTGCTCAAGAGATGAAGAAAACCTGGATACAGCCCTCACCCGCTGGCACGAACCGTCCCCCCTCTCCCAGAGGGAGAGGGGAAATACAAAAATGCCTTTCCTTCTCCCTTTGGGAGAAGGGGGCTACTTTAGTGCAAGCGGATGAGGGCTGTTTGAGATTTGGATTTTCTCTATTTATTTGGATTTTGTCATTTGTCATTTGTCATTCCGCTTCTGCGATTAACGGAATTGCGGCTGATCCCAGCCGCAGCCTCTACACCGCCCGCCAGCTGGGGATGGGCGGCGTCTCGGTCAATTTTTCGGATGATGGCAGCGGCGTGTTCGCCAACCCGGCCCAGCTGACTAATTTTGAGTTCCCGCAGATCACCTCCGCTTCGAGAAAGATCATGCTTGATGAGACCCAGTATATTTTCGCTGGCTGGGCGATGCCGACCGCCTATGGGACTTTCGGCCTCGGCTACACCGGTATGGGGGTTGGCGGATCGATCCCGACCTCACTTGATCCGGTGACCGGCCGCATCACGCAGAACCCGAGCCTGGAGGCCGGCAGTTTCAGCAACAGTATCTTTGCCGTTTCTTATTCCAGAAAGATAACCGCGCCGGTCAAATTGTCTCTCGGCGGCAATCTGAAGTTCTTCAACCAGGCGGTCTCCGGCAGCGGCGGCGACAAAGGCACAGGGATGGGGATCGATCTTGGCGCGAACTATCAACCGAACAAGTGGCTGCAGACCGGTATCGTTCTGCAAAACATTGTTGGCGGTTCGATCAAATGGGCAAGCGTGGAGGACAAGCTTGGCGCCAATTACAAGCTTGGCGCCAGAGCCGCCCTTTTCGGTCCCAGCGCCGAAGCTCTCTATGTTTATCCCCAACGGATCGACGCGGGACTCGACCTTGATATCAGCTCTTCGCTTTTCCATCTCGGCTTCGAATATTTCCCGCTGAAAAATATTTCTCTGCGGGCCGGGCTCAACCAAGAATCGGCCGGCGCCGGCCTGACCTTTGGCGTCGGTATGGAGAACGGCGGCTTCCGCTACGATTATGCTTATGTCCAGAGGGCCGGCTTGCCGGGCGACAACCCTCATTACTTCACCCTCTCTTACGTCGGGGAAAGAAAGTTGACGATCGAGAAGAAACTGAAATCAAAAACCGTGGCAATCAAGATCCTCTCGCCGCGCGACCGCCTCATTACTGACAGCGACACGGTCGAAGTCCGAGCCGAGGCCACCGCCAGCCGGATCCTGTCGCAGAAACGGACCTGGACGGTCCCCTCCATCTCCGCCACCTCCGACGCTTTCGACGTGACGGAATCCGAGCCACTTGAAAAAGTTTATTTCAACGGCAAGGAGATCGAAGCGCGCGGCTCGATCGAAGCCGTCGAACCTCTCCAGGAAGGGAGGAACGTGGTCCAGCTCATCGGTTTTACCAAGCCGGAACAGGCGGCGCCCTCCGTCATTGATACTGCCGAGGCAAGGGTCTTGCGGATCAGGCCTTTTACGGATACTCCGTTATCGCATTGGGCGATCGAGCCGATCTCGCTCACGGTCGTGCTCGGGCTAGTCAGCGGCTATCCCAACAACACATTCAAACCGGAGAAAGGGATAACCAGAGCTGAACTTGTCACCCTGCTCGTCAAGAGCATCGGGCTCCAGACAGAAATCCTTGATGCCTATGGCACGGCCGAGGCCTTTAAAGATGTCAAGAAGAAAGACTGGGCGGCCAAATATGTCGCTTACGGCAGTTCAATTAAATATGTGACCGGCTACGCGGACGGCGCCTTCAAGCCCAATAAAGTCCTCAACCGGGCCGAAGGCGTTGCCATTCTGGCCAGATACGCGGGGCTGGAAGACATGAGCGCCGGAGCTGCATTCTCTGACCTCAAAGCCGATTTCTGGGCGAATAAATATATTGAGCCGGCGAAAAAAACCGGGATGCTGAAATATCTCGCCGGCAAAGAATTCAAACCTTCGGAACCGTTCAGCCGCGCCGAGGCCTGCGAAGTCCTCTATCGCGTGCCAACCATCCAGAAGAAGGCCAATGAGTTCTGGGAGACTGGCATCATCTCTGCGGCGCGATAGCCAGTTCTTTCCCGTCAGTCCTCATCTCGATCGCCCCATTCAAGTCGGTGCGGAAGACTTTTACTCCCGCCGCCAAAAGCTTGTCCAAAGTAACCTGGTGCGGATGATGATAGCGGTTGTGCGTCCCGCAGGAGATCACGGCAAAGCGCGAGTTGACCGCTTTTAAGAATTCGTCCGAAGTCGATGTGCGGCTGCCGTGATGCCCGACTTTCAAGACAGTCGACCCGAGACTCGCGACTCGCGACTGGAGGACCCTTTCCTCGCCTTCCCTCTCCATATCACCGGTAAAAAGAAACGAAATATCACCGTAAACCAGGCGCATGACGATCGAGTCGGAATTTACATCGCCAAGCAAGGGTTGTTCTGGATTTAAAATATGACCTTTCAGGTTTTCGCCAAAGCTTATGACAGAGCCGGCCCTGGCGATTAAATACTTGATCTGATTGGCGGCGACTAATTCTTTAAAGTGCCGATAAGCCAGCGCATCAAACTCCTGTCCGCTGTCATAAACCTGATCAACCGGCATCGCTTTTAATACACTGTTGATCCCACCCAGATGATCGGCATGGGGATGCGTTAGGATAACCATATCCAATCTATTGATCCCTTTTCGATGCAGAAAAGGGACAACAACCTGTTCGCCAATTCTATCTCTAATCATCTGATCTTCTGATCCTCTGATATTCACATCCTGATGTTCTGATGCTCTGATGCCCTCCATCCCTCCGCCATCAATCAGTATTTTCTTGCCGCCCGGCGTCTCGATCAGCGCGGAGTCGCCCTGCCCCACATCAAGAAAAGTCACGACCAGCTCGCGGCCGCCCAATGCCGGAGCAGAAACAGCGCGATCCCAGACAGAGATCGCCATGAACAAAATTAGGGCAAAGGCCAGTTTCTTCGCGGTGAAAAGTTTCCCTCCTCGCTTCCAAACCTCGATTGCCGCGATAAGAGCAATATAATAGCCGGCGATCATAAAGATCGTCGGGGCATAAATATAGAATTGCGCGCCGGGCAGCGCCGTAACAAAATTCGCGATCCGGTCAAGCAGGACAAGCAGCAGCCAGATCGTATTGCCAAGTATTTGAGCAATGGGCAGCAGCACGAACCCGAGCAGTGTCGTTGTAAAGCCAAGAATGACAAGGAACTCGACCCAGGGGAGCACTACGAGATTGGAAATAATGCCGCCGAAAGCTACCTGGCTAAAGTTATAAGCGACGATCGGCGCCGTCGCCAGCATCGGCGCGAGCGTCACGGCTAAAAGCTGGGGCATCTTCTTGCCTAAAACCGGCGCGATATAGACCAGCGCCCAGGTCGCCGCGAAGGAGAGTTGGAAGCCGATATCAAACAAAGTTGAAGGATCAATGATCAAAAGGGCCAGCGCGGAAAGCGATAGCGTCGTGTAAAATTCTTTCTGCCGGTCGAACAATAGGCCAATCAGCATGATCTCCCCCATGATGCCCGCCCGCATGATCGACGCCCCGCCACCGGTCACGATGACCAGCATCAGATTGAAGAATGAAGTGACAAGCACGCCAAGCCAATTCGGCAGGCCGGCTGCTTTCGTAAGTCC
>JAGVQF010000003.1 GCA_020051815.1 Candidatus Saganbacteria bacterium
AAGATTTGTCGCCGATAAAAAACGATCGCGTAAGATCGATATCATGCTCTTTGACGGCCCGCTTGACCAGGCCGGGGTGGGGCTTGCGGCATTCGCAGATCTGTTTATACGGATAAACGCCGTGCTCCGGATGATGCGGGCAGTAATAGCTGGCATCGACGTGCCCGCCGCCGCTCAAGACCTGGCGGTGGACGAACTTATCGATCGTTTGGAGCATATTCTCGGAGAAGAGGCCGCGCGCGACGCCGGACTGGTTGCTGATGATCACGACTTTGTAGCCGGCTGCGTTAAGCTCTTTGATGGCCTCGATCGAACCCGGAATGAATTTGACCTGTTCGGGGGAGCTGATATAGCCGGGATCTTCGATGATCGTGCCGTCGCGGTCAAGGAAAACGGCTTTGTTTTTTTCGCCCATATTTGGGAATTATAACATAATGGCGCAATGACGTGTACTCTTTCCCCACCTTGCCCCCTCCCCATAAAAAGAGTAAAATTTAAGATGAGAAGGGGAAATAACGAAAATACATGTTTGAACAATCTTTTAAAAACATCGACAATATTCTCAGGAAAGACGCGGGAGCGAGCAGTGAGCTCGATTATGTCGAACAAACCTCTTGGATTCTCTTCTTAAAGTACCTTGATGACCTTGAGAAAGATAAAAAGACCGAAGCTGAACTGGCGGGGAAAAAGTACCAATTTATCATCGAGCCAAAGTATCGTTGGGAAGTTTGGGCAACGCCCAAGACCGCTGAAGGGAAAATTGACCACAACAAGGCTCTTTCGGGCGATGATCTTAAAGATTTTGTCGATCACAAGCTGTTTCCTTATCTTAAGAAATTCAAAGCAGAAGCCGACAGCCCCGGCACCATTCAATATAAAGTTGGCGAGATATTTAGCGAACTAAAAAATAAGATCCAAAGTGGTTATAACCTGCGCGAAATACTGAACATTATTGACGACATGCATTTTCGCTCGCAAAAGGAAAAACATGAACTTTCCCACCTTTATGAGGGGAAGATCAAGAACATGGGGAACGCCGGCCGGAACGGCGGCGAATATTACACCCCTCGTCCGCTGATCAAAACGATCGTCAAGGTCGTGGCCCCGAAGATCGGCGATAAGATTTATGACGGCGCGGTCGGTTCGGCTGGCTTTTTGGTCGAGGCGTTTGAATACTTGAAGGGAAGCAAAGAGCTCTCCACCAAAGAGATGGAAACACTCCAGAAGCATACCTTTTATGGCAAGGAAAAGAAATCGCTGGCTTATATTATTGGCATCATGAATATGATCCTCCACGGCATTGAAGCGCCGAACATTATCCACACGAACACACTGGCCGAAAATATTTCGGATATCCAAGAAAAGGATCGTTATGACATTATCCTGGCCAATCCGCCGTTTGGCGGCAAAGAGAGGGGTGAGGTCCAGCAGAACTTTCCGATCAAAACAGGCGAGACGGCGTTTCTGTTCTTGCAGCACTTTATCAAGATATTGAAGGCGGGTGGCAAGGCAGGCATAGTAATTAAGAATACTTTCCTGTCCAACACTGACAATGCTTCCGTTTCACTGCGCAAGCTTTTGCTCGAAAGTTGTAATTTGCATACTGTGCTTGATCTGCCGGGCGGGACATTTACGGGGGCGGGAGTGAAGACGGTTATATTGTTCTTTGAAAAAGGGGTGCCGACCAAGAAAGTCTGGTATTACCAGCTTAATCTGGATCGGAACCTGGGTAAGACGAATCCGCTTAACGAGAAAGACCTGGCGGACTTCTTGAAGCTGCAAAAGACCAAAGCGAAATCGGCTAACTCGTGGTCGGTCAGCGTGAAGGATATTGATCCCAAGACCTTTGATCTGTCGGTGAAGAACCCGGATAAGAGCGGGGAGGTTGCCCTGCGTGAGCCGAAGGCGATTTTGGAGGAGATGAGGGGACTGGACGTGGAGAGCGAGAAGATATTGAGCGCGATCAAGAGGAGTTTGTAGATATGGACAGAAAATCCGTTTCATCTTCAAATATTAGTTCAATCGGCTACGACCCGCAAGCAAATGTGTTAGAAGTTGAATTCACTTCCGGTGATGTTTATCAGTATTTTGATGTTCCGGATCATTTGCATGAATTATTTCTGAACGCGTCATCGCCCGGCCAATTCCTGAATGAGAATATTAGGTATAACTACCGGTATCAAAAGGTTCGATAATTCGTATGTTTAAACCAAAGACCGAAAAAATAGAGAATATTGCTCGGGAGAAGGAAAAAGTTATCCGGCAGCTTGAGAGCATTTTTAACGCCAAAACTCGTGTTTATATTGATTACGCTAATGTTCGCCCTTGGAGTGAGAAATTGGGTTGGCATATTGACCTCATGCGTTTAAAGCAATTTTGCGATTCCTTTAATACTATTGAAGCAGTTAATTTTTATAACGGATACCTGGAAGGCGATGAGCGGTCAGAAAAAGTCAGAAAAGAAATTGAAAACAACAAATATGTTCTCCGCACTAAGCCGGTGAAAACGATGCGATTTTCAATCGACGCGTCGAGTGTCGCGAGCGATTCAACAGCGTTGCTTGATCAGTTTGTTAAGCGCTCCCTGCTTCGTAAATACGAGGTTGGAACAATTGAATATTTGAACGGCCGCTTTAAGGAAATGAACAAAAAAGGGGAATTTTATATTGAGGACCGAAAGTGTAATTTTGACGTGGAAATAGGCGTGGATATGCTTCTGGATTGCGAGCGTAATAGCGCGGAAACCTTTGTCTTA
>JAGVQF010000084.1 GCA_020051815.1 Candidatus Saganbacteria bacterium
CGGTGTCTCGTAATCGATAAAATTGGCGTTGCCCAGGAGTTCGGGGCTCAGGCTGAAAAAAGGCGACAAACGGAGCGTTCCGGCAGCGTTGATGTTTTGCAATTTCTGGTTATAAATCGAAGTGCTCCCCATCTGATTGTAGATCCGCTGGTCAAAAAAGCTGCCGGACAAAGTGATTCTCTCCCCCAGCGCGCCCGCGCCGCTCAGCGTCAAAAGATTGTCGCGGTTAACCAGGTTTGCGCCGTCCGCCAGATAGGTGTCGTCAAAAATCTCTTTTCTCACGTAGCGCGCCGAGAGACTGTTCGCACCCCAGGCATAGTTGACACCCGCCTCGGCTTTGTTGTCGTTGCGCCTGACCCCCTCGCTCGAAGCCGAGGTCGAATCCCCCCTCTCGTAGCCAAAAGTCAGCGACGGCAGTGGATAGGCGTAATAATTGCTGACAATTGAAAAACGGTTTTCGGTTTCCGAAAAATAACCCTGG
This sequence comes from Candidatus Saganbacteria bacterium, assembly GCA_020051815.1. GTDB lineage: Bacteria > Margulisbacteria > WOR-1 > O2-12-FULL-45-9 > XYB2-FULL-48-7 > 2-01-FULL-53-15. The sequence goes on from JAGVQF010000084.1 coordinate 482, forward strand.
CTCTCGGAATCCCGGCGGATATACGAGGTGATGAGGGAAAGGCTGTCGCGAAAATTCAGCGAGTTCACAAAAGTCACGTTCTTGACCTCCGCCAACCCCTTTTGATACTGCAAACCGAGCTGGTACGAACCGATTCTCTCCTCGATCACGGCGCCCCGCAGATTGGCTAAATATTCCTGGGTAAAAATGTTTTGGTACGGGCTGGCGTCCAAATAATTTGTTTCGTAGGTGTATCTCAGCGAGCCGGAAAGGTCGGCCTGCGCGGCTATACCCGATGCGGACAGGAAAAAGGCGAGACAAAAAACCGCCGGACCCCAACCAGCCGCCCTGAGCCCGGCCATCTTATTTTTGATGGCAGGTCAGGCAAAGATTGCTGTTGGTATTCTCGAGCCTCAGGTATTTTCCGCTGTTGCCCCGCTCGTGAGGATTGTGGCATGAGCCGCATTCTAATTGATTCTCCGCTGCTCCTTCCAACGGCAGAGCGCCGTAAGCGCCGGTGACTTTACCGCCGGCCGCCACCGTCATTCCGGTTTTAACCGGATAAGTGATGGAAAAAGGATGGCTGTGGGTAAAATCGGTCGAGCTGGTACCCACGGCCGGCGCCAGCGTGCCGTCGTGGCAGCTCAGGCAAATGGTTGAAGAATTGCCCGGCTGGCCGACAGTGCCGCCGTAAATCGTGACGCTGCCGCCCGAATAGATCCTTTCCGAAGGAATGAGAAAACTCTCGGTCGCGCTCCGGTGCGGAATATGGCAGACCTTACAGATCTCCTGGGGGCTGCCGTAGGACAGGGCGCCTCTTAAGTCGTGCTTGCTCCCGACGACGCTGGCCAAAGCCGCCACGGGCAAAAACAAGATCAGCGCCAGCGGCAAAATCACCCTAAAATTCATCTGAATTGCCTCCTCAATATATTATCGGCATATTCTGTGAATAATTTCACATGAAATTCTAACAGATCCGGCCGGCGGACGCAAGCTCCGCTACCAGCTGAGCTTAAAAACATCGATCTTCTGGCCCTGCGAATCGGCCACGATTATCTCTCCCCATGAATTGACCGCCACTCCCATCGGAGCGTTCAGGCTGAGTGCCGCGTCTTTACCGCGGCCGAAGTAGAACAGCGGCTTCTTGCTGTTAAAAACCGAAACAATGTTAAAATACGAATCGGTTACAAACACGTTGTCTTTAGCGTCGATCGCGATCCCCTTCGGCCGGCCGAAATACCCCAACGTATCCCCGAAATCGCCGAACCGATCCAGAAATTCCAGATTCTTTCCCAAGATTTGCACCCGGGCATTGAGCGTGTCAACGACATGGATGCGCCCCAGCGAATCGCTCGCCAAAAAAGTGGGAAAATTAAATTCTTTGTCCCCTGCCCCATTTTTGCCGGCCGCCGCCAGATAGTTGCCGCTTAAATCAAATATTTGGAGCCGGTGGTGGCCCGTATCCGCCACAATAATCCGGCCGCCCGCTTCATCAACCAGCACGCCGCTCGGCCGGAGCAGTTTATCTTCTTTGTTTTTGCCACCGTCCGCCATGGCCAATAATTTCCCATTCTCGTCAAAAATAAAAAGCTGGCTTAAGATCGAATCCGTCACATAAATCCGGCCGCGGCTGTCAACTGCTACGCCGATCGGATTCCGGAGCGAGCCCCGGCCAATATCGGCGCGGCCGGCCGCCTTGCCGAGCCGGTTCAGGACCACCACCCGGCCCTTATCGATGTCCGCCACATAAATATTATCCGCCGCGTCAACCGCCACCCCCGTCACCATGGTAAAACTGTCGACCTGGGCGGGCGCGCCAAACAAGAAGCCGCCCATTCGCTGCAGCAAATTTGACTGGGCAACCGCTTCTTTCCTGTCAACCGCGAAAAGGAATTCCGCCCGCGGCGCCGCCAGTGAAAATTTTACCCCCGTCAGGCTCAGGAGCAGGATCAATACAAACTTTTGTGACAATGAACGCATAACTCCCCCTTCTTATAGATAAGATATTGCTTCGCCGAAGAATGCGGCTGATGGCAACCAGTGCAGGGCAGCCGCCGCATTTTTTTGTTCTGTTTATCCGCTATAAAATGATGCGGCTCGCGCTCATGGCAGGCCTGGCAGACTTCATTTCCCTCCGATTTAAGCATTTTATCATATTTTGTCCCATGGGGAGAATGGCAGGCCGTGCATTGCAAACCTTGCCTGCCATGCCGTCCCTTTCGAAAAATTTCTTCCTTGTCCGAATGGCAGGCATAACAAAGCTCATTAACTTTTTTCCCGGCCAGCAGTTTTGGATTCCCGGTCTTGTGGAGCGCGTGGCAATCCAGACAGGTGAAGCCGGCCTTGGCGTGCGCTCCTTCTGTCCAGGACTGTGGCTCGAGCTTGCCCTTCTCCAGGTGACAGGCGCCGCAAATCTTGATCGGATCGGCCTTGGCCGGATTAATAATGTCTTTTTTGTCCATCGATTCCTGATGGAGACCGCCCTGCCCGTGACAGGCTTCGCAGCCTTTTTCCGCCAAGTGGTGAGGATTTTTCGGCCACCCCCTTTCCTGATCGCTGTGACAGGCAAAGCAGGCCTGGCTGCCGATGTAGGCGGATTCACCGCCAAAAACCGCGTTCAAAGAAAGCAAAAAAAACAAGAGCGCCAAAATAAATATCTTTCTCATTTTCTTAAATAATAAGAAGCGACTTCCAATTCGCGGGTGAGGTCCACGTTGCGCAGGACGACGCGCTCCGGCACCCAGACGCGGGCCGGGGCGAAGTTGACGATCGCCCTGACGCCGGCTTCGACCAGCAGATTGGCCGATTCCTGCGCCGCGGAAGCCGGCACGGTGATAAGGCCAAAGACCGGCTTCTTCTTTTCAAATTCACTCTTCAGCCTCGAGATCGGCAGGATCGCGACTTCCCCTATTTTCCTCCCGACCTTGCGCGGATCATTGTCGAAGGCGGCCACCACCCTGAAGCCGAGCTTCTTGAAACCAGGGTAACCCAGAAGCGCACGGCCCAAATTTCCCGCCCCGATCAGGACAGCGCGGTGCTCGCGCCGCAGGTTCATGATGCGTAAAATATGCTTTAACAAATGCTCGACGCTGTAGCCCTTGCCGGGCACGCCGTATTCGCCAAAATATGAGAGGTCTTTTCTCACGATCGCCGCGTTGCGGCGCGCCAGCCGGCCCAGCTCGCTCGAGGAAATGAATGGCAGGTTGGTCTGCTCCTTAAAGTCCTCCAGGCACCGCCGATAGGCGGACAAGCGCAGAACGGTCGGTTCGGGGATCTTACGCATCGGTCACCCTCAAGAGTATGTAATCGCAGAGGTTGTGGAACGGGCCGGCGCAAGCCGGCGGCAGGGAGCCAAGACCCGCCTGGCCGAGCGCCAGGTATTGGGCCGCCTTGCGCTTCGCCTTCTTGATCGACCCATAGATAATCCCGTTCTCGCCTGCGTCCCGGCAGTCGTCAATGATCTGAAAAGCCAGGCCAAAGTTCAGGCCGAATTTTTTTAGAGCGGCGACCTGGACCGGGGCCGCTCCCCCCACGATCGCGCCGGTTTCAGTGCAAGCCTCAAACAGCCGGGCCGTCTTCTGGCC
>JAGVQF010000165.1 GCA_020051815.1 Candidatus Saganbacteria bacterium
CGAAGATAATGTTATCATCTTATGAAGTCTGATCGTTGAATTGGTTTTTAATCCTGTATTATCAAAGCCGTCATCTTCTGCGCTAATAGGTAAATCCGAAGCAAATCTTTCTTTGACTTTTTGGCTAGTAATAAAAGCTAAAATTACTTGCTTTTGCTGGCCAATCGCACCGGTTAAACAGATTGCGGGACGCACCTTTATTTGGGCAGGATTATCTTCGTAGGGGAAAGGAATCAGTACTATTTTATTTCTTATCATCGAAAGGGATGCCGTCCTGAAGCGAATAGAGATCTTCTTCGGGAGATAATAGTAAAGCATAAGCATCGTCTTTTGATGCGGCCTTTAATATTTCTTGATCGCTGACTACCTCGTCTTCTATCCAAAAATCAAGACCCTGCGCAGACAATTTTTGAAATGAATGATTAACAAGCACATTTTCTACGCGCCCCGGGTTGAAAACCGCAACAAAACGGGAAGTGGCACTCATATTTTTCCATGGAAAGCCAACGTATAATTCTTCGTTCGCGAGCCATCCCTGCTGCTCAAAAACCTTTGTTCCATCCCTCGCAGGGAGGGCGGCGTAATTAACAATCATTGGGATAGCACCCCTTTCATTCTTTCAGTAATAGACCAATAAAAAATATCAAATATCTTGTTGTTTATTTCCTCAAGTCTTTTCACCAGATTCTCTTTGGTTAATTCTTTAAGCGAATACCCATCAATATCAAGAATAAATCTCCGAATCTTTTCAAGCTTGACAGTCCCATATTTGAAATTGAGATTATATTTCTCCCCATTTTCACCTTTAATAATGTAGCCGTGCATATCTTGTGATAAGCTTATGTCAAAGCATTTATTGTTCATGCTTGGCATTAATAGCTCATTAAAATAACCAGCAAACTTTTCCATGCTGTTATTTTCTTCTTTATCAAAGAAATTTATTTTTCTCAGCCCAACCCGTAAAATCTTATTCTCCGCATAGACAGTCGAATATATGGCCAATACTTTATTAAATACATCCATCAGTTTTTCAAATGTTTCATAGGTTTTATATTCGAGTAAAATGGAATTCTGATTAACTTTTATGTAATTTTGAGCGCTGGTATTTTTCATAATATAAGAAGTTATCTTTTTTACGGGGACAATCGCGAATTCGGTCTGCCCTAATAATTCCTCTGTCTCTTCATCTCTTTGCGGAAAGTCTTTCGCAAATTGTGCGACCAGCTTTGACGCTAGGTCCTTTGCGTCAAAAATGTCGGCAAAATCCATTCGTAAAATAACCGTGTTAAGTAGGTGTTTCTTAATTGTTTTGATTATTTCTTTGCGGTCAACATGAGGAACATTAAAAGGCATTATTCACCTCCGCTGGCTTAATTATATCTTATTATCATTTGTATTGCCATGGCTATATGTCTGGGATTTAGGCGGTCTTATTTCTAAAATAGGATAATCCCCAAAGGCCAAAGATAAAAAGAACGATCGCCAGCCATTGTGATGGCGTCAGCCCCAGCCAGTGGATAGGGGAGAAGCGCAGGAATTCGACCAGAAAACGATAGAGCGAATAAAAGGTCAGGCCCCAAAAGAGGATCTGGCCGTCGAATTTCTTTTGCCGATAAAGCCGGATCAGAAACAAGAACGAGAAGAACATGGCCAGCGATGAATAGAGCTGGGTGGGATGCAGAACCTGGTCCGGGCAATAAGCCGCGGCCAGCGAGCCGGGCGGAAAGACCACGCCCCAGGGGAGATTGGTCGGCAGGCCAAAGCAACAGCCGTTTAGAAAACAGCCGAGCCTGCCCAGCACATAGCCGAGCGTTGTTCCCGGCGCCATAATATCCATCAGCTTGAGCAGGGGGATATGCTTTAGCCGAGCGTAGAGCGCGACGGCCAGGAGCGCGAGCAGGAGGCCGCCGAGAAAGACGAGCCCGCCGTTCTGCACCATGATGATCTCGAGCGGGTTGGCGCGGAAATAATCCCACTGGCCGAGGACATAAACCAACCGCGCGCCGACGATCGAGGCGATCATCACATAAAGCGCAAGGTCAAGGATAGTTTGTCCGCTCACCCCTTCCTTTTTACCGTAATAGAGCGAAAGGATAAGCCAGGCAAGCACCCCCAGGGCGACAAATAGCCCGTATGAGTGAAGAGTGAAAGGGCCAAGTCTAAGCAGGTCCGGATGCATTTTTCCCCTCCCGGACGAAGAGCTTGTAAGCCAGCAGAAGGACACCGGCGTTGATCAGGATATCGGCCAGATTAAAGACCGGCCAGAAAGAGAGGTCGATATAATCGATGACAAAAGAGCGAAAGATCCGATCGATCAGATTGCCAAGACTGCCGCCCAGGATCAGGGCCAGACCGGCCTGAAATAAAAGATTTTTGGCCGGCACCCGGTAATGGAGATAAACGACGACGGCCGAGACGACCAGCCCGATGACCGCCAGGTAGGATGAAAAGCCGACGAAAAGCGAGAAGGCGGCTCCGGTGTTGCGCACATAAGTGAGCTTAAGGGCATGGCCGAGGAGCGGGATCGACTGGTTGACCGTCATGCCTCCCTGAACGAGAAATTTTATTAACTGGTCGAGAGCGGCGGCCAGAAAGGCGATCGAATAGAAGAGCATCCCTATCTGACTCTTGGCGCCTGTTTAGCGTAGGTGTCGATCAGTGTGGCGATCTGGCCGAAATAATAACCCAGGACAGGGAAGTTGACCAAGTTGGAGAGAAGCATGGTCAAAATATATATGATGATGCCCAGCACTATCGTGGTGCCCAGCGCGAAGCCGACCCCCTGCGCCATGCCATTCAAAAAAGTGAAAAGAACGTAGCGCCAGGGTTCGTGCTTGTCCCGGCGGATCTTTTCGACCGCTTCGATCAGTTTTTCTTGTTCCATAAAGCTCTAAGTATTAAGCGCTAAGGATTAAGTGCTAAGGATTAAGTGCCTTCCTGCCAGGAGGTCAGGTATTTGGCCTGTTCAGGGGTTAATTTGTCGATCGTGATGCCCATCGATTTAAGCTTGGCGGTGGCGACCCATTCTTCGATCTCCTGCGGCACGTTGTGGACTTTATTTGCCAGCTTGCCGGCGTTATCGATGACGAATTCTGTTGCCAGCGCCTGCGTTGAGAAACTCATGTCCATGACGGAGGCGGGGTGGCCTTCGGCCGCGCCGAGGTTGACGAGGCGCCCTTCGGCCAACAGATAGACGCTGTGGCCATTCGGCAGGATGAACTGGTCGACAAAGTTACGCACGTTCTTCTTCTCTTCTTTGGCCAATTTTCGGAGGCCTTTAATATCAAGCTCGACGTCAAAGTGACCGGAGTTGCAGACGACGGCGCCGTCTTTCATTTTTGAAAAATGTTCCGGGCGGATGACGTGCACGTCACCGGTCAACGTGCAGAAGAGGTCGCCGATCGGCGCGGCCGCTTCCATCGACATGACGAGATTGCCGTCCATGGCCGCTTCGATCGCCCGGACCGGGTTGACCTCGGTCACGATGACGTTGGCCCCCATGCCTTTGGCGCGCAGGGCGAAACCCTTGCCGCACCAACCGTAGCCGGCGACGACGACGTTTTTGCCGGCGATCAGCATATCGGTCGCCCGGATGATGCCGTCAAGGGTCGACTGGCCGGTGCCGTAGCGGTTGTCAAAGAGGTTCTTGGTCTGGGCGTCGTTGACGGCGATGACGGGAAATTTCAAAACACCGTCGCGCTCCATGGCTTTTAAGCGGATAACGCCGGTCGTCGTCTCTTCCATACTGCCGATGATCTGTTTGGCGATGGCCGGATACTTGGAGGAAATGGCCGAGACAAGGTCGCAGCCGTCGTCCATGGTGACCACAGGCGAGTGTTCGATCGCGGCGGTCAGGTGCTTGAAATATGTTTCGTTGTCTTCGCCCTTGATGGCGTAGACCGGGATACCGTAATCGACGACGAGGGAGGCGGCGACATCATCCTGGGTCGAGAGCGGGTTTGAGGCGCAGAGCACGATATCGGCGCCGCCGGCTTTGAGTGCCCGGACGAGGTTGGCGGTTTCGGCCGTGACGTGCAGGCAGGCGCTCATCTTTTTGCCCTTGAGCACCTGGCTTTTGGCAAATTTTTCCTTGACCTGGGAGAGGACCGGCATATCGCGCTCGGCCCATTCGATCCGGAGTTTACCTTTGGGAGCAAGACTTTTATCTTTGACATCTGAATTGATCATTTATTTCCCCTCCATTTCAACTATTTTAACACATTTTCCGCAGAGCGTCGAATGGTTTTGGCTGTTGCCCACGTCTTTTTTCCACACCCAGCAGCGCTCGCATTTGGCGCCGTCGGCATGTTTAACAAGAATAACTTCACCGTCAATTAGCTTGACCTGCGCGACGATGAGGACCATCGGCAACATGGCTTCCGATCCTTTGAGCCATTCCCGGCCTTTTATCCCGATCTCGACCAGCGCTTCGGTCGAAGAGGAAATCTCCTTCCGGCCGCGGACAACTTCGAGTTCCCGATAGACCTCTTCTTTGAGCTTGAGCAGCTTTTCCCAGCGTTCCTCAAGCTTCGCATCGAGGTATTGAGGATCAGCTTTGGGCATTTCCAGCAAAAAGACACTCGCGACTCGTGACCCGCGACTCGTGACGTATTTAAGGATATCTTCGGCGGTAAAAGAGAGGATCGGCGCCATTAGTTTGACCATGGCCTGCAGGACCTCGTTCATGGCGAACTGGGCGGAGCGGCGCTCAATAGAATCTTTGCCGCAGGTATAGAGGCGGTCTTTTGACATGTCAAGATAAAAGGCCGAGAGGTCGTTGACGCAGAAGTCGTAGAGCGAATGATAGACGACGTGGAACTCGAATTCGTCGTAGGCCTTGGTGATCCGCTCGATCAGGCGGTTGAGGCGAAGGAGGATCCAACGATCGATTTCGAGTAGGGGGTAGGGAGTAGGGGGTAGGGAATAGTCGTAAAGATTACTGATGAGAAAACGACAGGTGTTACGGATCTTAGAATACGCCTCCTGGACCTGTTTGAGGATCTTTTCCGAGGCCGCCATATCGTTTCTGAAGTCGGTGGAGGCGACCCAGAGACGCAGGACGTCGGCGCCGTAGCGCTTGGCCACATCCTGCGGGTCGACAACGTTGCCCAAAGACTTACTCATCTTTTTGCCTTTGTCGTCGATCGTGAAGCCATGGGTGAGGACGGCGTTAAAAGGGGCCCGGCCTTTATAGCCGGTCGAGATGAGGAGCGAGCTCTGGAACCAGCCCCGGTGCTGGTCACTGCCTTCCAGATAGAGATCGGCCGGCCAGCGCAGGCCCGCGCGCGTCTCAAGCACCGCCGCAAAGGATGAGCCGGACTCGAACCAGACGTCTAAGATATCGGTTTCTTTGGTGAATTCAGTGTCGCCGCAGAAAGGGCACTTTGTGCCCGGCGGCAAAATATCCTTTGGGTCTTTGGCAAACCAGCCGTTCGTGCCGTCTTTGAGGACAAGTTCGCGGATGGCTTGGTTAAACACGCCGGTGAGCGACGGCTTGCCGCATTTATTGCAGTAAAAAGCCGGGATGGGGACGCCCCAGGAGCGCTGGCGCGAGATGCACCAGTCGGGCCGGGTCTCCACCATGCCGCGGATCCGGTTCTCGCCCCAGGCGGGGAACCATTTGGTTTCGGTGATCGCTTTGAGGGCCTCGGCCCGCAGATTCTTGTGTTCAACGGAGACGAACCACTGCTCGGTGGCGCGGAAGATGACTGGCTTTTTACAGCGCCAGCAGTGGGGATATGAATGTTTGATGAATTCTAGCTTGAGAAGCGTACCGTCCGCCTTCATCTTTTCGGTGATCAGTTTGTTGGCCTCGTCATAATTCTTGCCCTTGATAAAATCCGGCACGGTATTATCAAAATTGCCCTTGCCGTCGACCGGCATGATGATCGGCAGTTTATATTTGAGGCCGACAGAGTAGTCTTCGATCCCATGGCCGGGGGCGATGTGGACGAAGCCGGTCCCCTGTTCGAGCGTGACCAGTTCGTCGAGCACGACCGGCACTTGCCTTTCGATAAAAGGATGCTGGCAGAGCAGCCCTTCCAGAAATTTGCCCTTGGTCTTGTCGATGATCGCGTGATGCGTAATGCTCAGGCGTTTAATAAAATCCTCCAGCAAGTCTTCCGCGACGATTAAAATTTCGTTTTCGACTTTCAGGAAAACATATTCATAATCCTCGTTGGCCGCCACCGCCACGTTGGAGGGGAGCGTCCAGGGGGTCGTTGTCCAGATCACGACCGACCAGGGGATTTCAAGGATTGTTTTGAAATTAGGATTTTGGGCTTCGAATTTGTTTAGTATTTCGGTTTTCGAGTTTAGAATTTTAAACTTGACGTAGATCGAGGGTGACCTGTCATCCTCGTATTCGAGCTCCGCTTCAGCCAGGGCTGTCTGGTCATTGGGGCACCAGTGGATCGGCTTTAAGCCGCGAAAGACGTAATCTTTTTCCGCCAGGTTGCCGAAGAGCTCGATTATCTTTGCTTCGTAGGCGTGGTCGATCGTCAGGTACGGCTTGTCCCATTCGCCGAAGATGCCGAGTTTTTTAAATTCCGCGCGCTGGAGATCGACGTACTTCAGGGCGTACTCCTTGCACTTGTTCCTAAATTCAATGATGTCCCCGCGCGACTCGTGACCCGCGACTTTCAGTTCTTTCAGAAGTTGTGTTTCGATCGGCAATCCGTGGCAGTCCCAGCCGGGGATGTAGGGGGCATAGAAGCCGCTCATCGACTTATATTTGACGATGATGTCTTTGAGTATCTTGTTGAGCGCATGGCCAAGATGAATATCGCCGTTAGGATATGGCGGTCCGTCATGAAGAATATAGGTCCCTTGGTCCCTTGATCCCTTGGTCCCCGGCTCCTGCATCTTGTGATAAATATCTTCTTTATCCCAAAACCCGAGGAATTCCTCTTCCACTTTGGCGGCATTGGCGCGGATCGGGAAGTCGGTTTGCGGCAGGTTTAGCGTCTTTTTGTATTCCATGTTGAAGATACTATTTTAGCACAGGCAGGCCCGCCCGCGCTACGCCGCGGCGGGTAAACAAACGGTGAAAGTCGTCCCCTCGCCGACGTGGCTGTCGACGTAGATCGAGCCCCGGTGCTCGTCAACGAGGCGCCGGGTGATCGAGAGCCCGAGGCCCGTGCCGGTCTCTTTGGTCGTGAAGAACGGATCGAATATTTTCTGGATCTTGTCCTCCGGGATACCCGGCCCGGTATCCATGATGGAGACGCGGACCTCTTTGTCATTTTTGCGGATGGTGATC
>JAGVQF010000087.1 GCA_020051815.1 Candidatus Saganbacteria bacterium
AAGATTTGAACAAATGCAACTATTTAGACCGTGAGGGGCGGGGCACTACAGACCAAGATACCCCACCGCTTGCGGTGGGGAGTTAGGTCATTTTCAATTTTATTGCCTGTGCCAGATTAAAATGATAAAATAACAATCATGAACGACAAAGCCCCTCGACTCCAGTCAGCGCAAACCCCCGGTCGCTCGGGGCATGCCTGGAAATTCGGCAATAATATCGATACCGACCTGATCATTCCGGCCAGGTATTTAAACACGTCCGACCCGGCCGAGCTGGCGAAGAACGCCATGGAGGACGCCGACCCGGAATGGGCGGATAAAATGAATCCGGGCGATTTTATCGTGGCCGGCGACAACTTTGGCTGCGGCAGCTCAAGAGAACACGCCCCGATCGCGCTCAAAGCCAGCGGTCTCTCCGCCGTGATCGCGAAGTCATTTGCCAGAATATTCTATCGCAACGCGATCAACATCGGTTTTCCAATTCTTGAAAGTCCCAGGGCGGCAGAAGAAATAAAAGAAGGCGATGAAATTGAAGTCGACCTGACTTCCGGCACGATCAAGGATCTTACCAGCAGGAAAATCTACAAGGCCCAGCCCTTCCCTGAATTCATGCAGAAGATAATAAAAGCCGGTGGGCTGATCAACTACCTGAAAGAAAAGAAGGCGGCTAAAGCCGTTCGATAACTTTTTCCCCCATTCCCATCGTGCCCAAAAGTTTAGCAGGGTCATCTGATTTTGTAAAGATATCTCCCGTCCGGTAACCCTCATTTAATACTTTATTGACCGCGTTCTCGATCGCCAGCGCGCCTTTTTCCGCCCCAATATGGCGCAGCATCAAGGCCCCAGTCAGGATCCGGCCCAGAGGATTAGCTTTGTCCTGACCGGCCAGGGTCGGCGCCGTTCCAGCTCCGCTCTCAAACATCGCCGCTCCGGTCTCGGGATTGATCGCGGAACTGCACATCAGCCCCATACTCCCCATCGCCGAAGCCGCCCCGTCGGATAAAATATCGCCATGCTCGTTGCCGCAGGCGATGACACCGTGCAGTTTGGCCGGGGTAAAGAGGAGCGCCGAGGCCGAATCGACCAATTGATGGGTCAGCGGCACATCGGGGAATTCATTCCTGCCGACTTCGCTGACGATCTTGCGCCAAAAGTCATAGCGCGCCATAACGTTGGCTTTATCGATCGAGATGAGCGGCAGTTTTTCTTTCCTGGCATAGGCAAAAGCCGCTCGGATATATTTTTCAATGGTCGCCCGCTTGTAATAAGCGATATCAGCCACGATCTTCTCTCTGCCGGTGACTTCCGACTTCAGCTTAACGCCGATCTTTTCCCTGATCTCGTTCGGGATCATATCTTTCAGGTCGGCATTGCCGAAGTAACTGTCTTCGAGCAGGAACCTAACCCATATCTGCTTAATCCCCTCCGCCGGAATCGTTTCCGGTTTAACGTTGGCCAGCGAAGCCAACGACTTGTAATAAATGATCGGGCGAAAGTTGAGCAGCAGACCCAGCTCTTTGCGCAATGCCAGCAGAGCCCTCGCCTCCGGTCTCATCTCCGGCTTATCGACACCGATCGTCGAATCGTGCTGAAAATCGCCAACCCCGCCAAAGAAAATAGTCCCAATCTCTTTTGCTTTCTTAAAAGATTCAGGCGGCAGCGTATCGCCAAATTTATCGTACGCATTCCAGCCCATTGGGGTTTCAATAAATTCAAGCTCGATCTTGTCCAGCCGCGCGGCTTCTTGGGCGATCCTGACCGCCTGCTCCATCATCTCCGGCCCGGAACCATCGCCTTTGACCAGCGCGATCTTCTTAATTGACATGCCTGAAGCATATCAAAAAAGCTGAAATTGCGCAATAAATTTGACGATAACATAATGAGGAGTATAGCTATGGCCGAACCAGTTAATAAAACCGAATCAAGGCTTCCAGCCGGAGGACTGCTACGGCAAGCATCCGCTTGGCTAAGAAGAAAACTTTCCCGAGCGCCTGAAACGCTTCACCTCATGCCCGAAAGATCATCGACCATTGAACATAGCGCGGTCGAAATTAAAACCCTCAACATCAATGAGGCGATTGATGCTTATGAGCGAACAAGCAAAAATAGCCGGAGCGATGAAACTTTCATCGCTTTTTTGCGCCTGCGTCATAAGGAATTTTCACTGGCCTATGAATCGATCGTCCCCGAAGCAGGGCCCGGCAACGCGTTTAATTTTCTCCGCAACGTCCGGCTCGGGATAGAAAAGCTCGACCTCTCGGCCGATCAAACCACGCCGGTAAGATCGACCGGGGGAATACTTTTTCTCTACCGCGTTGGCTCCCTGCCGGAAAAATTGAACGAGCTGCCGTTCACTTTTGCACTTCTCGGATCGGTCGCATTATCCCAAAATCAACCAAGTGAAGAAGCAGTTGAAAAACTAGCGGGCAGGGACAATCTTGATTCCTTTCTGGAAAGCACGCGCTATCTCCTGCAGCTCTACGCGGAGGCATACGAGCGGGCCGGAAAAAGCGCGGAGCGGGAAATGATCTTGAGAAACGCCGCCGCCCGCCGTTTGGCGGAGCTAAAAGAAGAAGAACTGTACTGGGAAGAGAAAGCTGAAGCAAGGCAGGAAAAACTCCAGCTTCTTTCCAGGCTAATGAGGACAAAGATCGACCGGATGATCCTGCTGGGCCAAGCGCTCATTGCCGCCCGCCGTCTGCTGGAACAGGAAACAGGCGATGCCATAGCGCCGCCCATATTTCTCGCGCATGTTTTCTTCGGTTTGGAGCTCTATTCCTCATTCAGCGACAATCCCGACGCCGACTTTGCCCCCTACCGGGCCTTGAAGGATAAGATCGAACTGATCGTGGCCGCCTTTCGCTGGTCGCGCCTCTCGGGCGAGCTCGAAAAGCGGAAAGACAATCACGCCGTTGCAGAACTTCAAATTATACTCGCTTTTACCGCGCCCGATCTCCGGGGACAAGCGTTGCAGTATCTGGCCGATCCCAAAGCGCTTGAAGATTACTTGAACGGTAAGTCACCTTTAGCCGAGCTATTGTCAATGCGAAAAGAGAGTTAAAGCCGCCCTGATCACCGCCGCCCGCTGGCAGCCTGCCTTCCTGACCGACCCGATATTATTTTTGTTAATTCCGCCGATCGCCACGACTGGTATTTTGACCGCTTTTAAAACCCGACGTAAAAGTTTCAGACCAACCGGCTTGATCCCCGGTTTGCTCGGCGTCTTAAAGACCGGGCCAACGCTGATGTAGTCCGCACCCATTTTCGCCGCCGCTTTTGCTTGCCTAAAATCATGGGTCGAAATGCCAATGATCTTATCCGGGCCGATCGCTTTGCGGACTTTGGAGAGCGAGACCGTCCGCAGGTCTTCCTGGCCGAGGTGAACGCCATCGGCATCAATTCTATTAACGATCGGCCAGTAGTCGTTGACGATAAAAACAGCGCCACTGGCATGCGACATCTTAACCGCCCGCCGCGCCAGCTTTTCATAGTCCCGTGGGCTCGCATACTTGTCTCTCAATTGGACCATTTTCACTCCGGCCGCCAGCGCCCGCCGGATCGTCTTGAGATGGTCCTGTTTGGGATCGGTCACGACATAAACGTCAAAATCGAGCTTTTCCGCTTTTATAACTTTTGGTGTTATTTCTTTTTCCAGCTGGTAGAGCTTAAAGCGCAGAGCTTTAAACTTTCGGCCGTATTCCGGCTTGATGAGCTTTGAGAATTCCTCAAGACAGCGCAGCGCTTCCTGCGCGCGCTTCAGGTTCGCCGTCAGGATCGAGGTGAAACCGACTCTTTTTTTTTCGCCGGTTGTGAACGTCTCCCGCCCGACATCGCCCGCCGAGTCTCTCGCTTTGATCATTTCTGATCTGACAACTTTCGAAACGTCCCCCCTCATCTTTTTTAGGGTTAGCGTTAGCCAAGCATCATCCAAAACAAACCGGCTGATCTCCTCAACAACGCGCAATCCCTCCGTCGCGCGGTTGAGGTTGGCATCTATAATTCTGAATACTTTACCTGAATTCGTAATATTTAACATCAGCCCTCACCCGCTGGCGCGGAAGCGTCCTCCCTCTCCCAGAGGGAGAGGGTAAAAACAAAAATGCCTTTCCTTCTCCCTTTGGGAGAAGGGGGCAGGTTCAGCGTTAGCGGATGAGGGCCAATCTTTGTCATTTCAAAAAGCCACCTTCGTCCA
>JAGVQF010000093.1 GCA_020051815.1 Candidatus Saganbacteria bacterium
AAGGCGAGGATTTTGACCTCTCGGAAGACGATTTTATGGCGGGTTTTCCGGATTTCACGTCCAGGTTTGCGGCGCTAAATGATTATGTTGATGTTTGGGGGAAGCGGGGCCAGCCGTTGGGGCGGGTCTTGCGCGGCGACGCGCGAAAACTGAAGTTAATTTTTGCCGAGCGCTCGCTTAAGTAGCTGGTTGGCCAGCGCCGGATTGGCCCGGCCTTTTGAGAGCTTCATGACCTGGCCGACCAGGAACATCATCACCGTTTCTTTCCCCGCCTTAAACTGCTTGACCTGCTTCGGATTGTTCTTTATCACTTCCTGAACGATCTTCTCCAGCTCCGCTTCGTTGCTGATTTGGGTCAGACCAGATTCGGCGATGACGTCTTTGACCTGTTTGCCGGTCTTTAAAACGGTAAAAAGGACTTCTTTAGCCATCTTCCCGCTGAGTGTCCCGTCATCGATGAGGCGAAGAATTTCTACCAGCTGCGCGGGGGTAAAGTCCAGATCTTCAAATCTTTTATGGTTTTCATTTGAGTAGGCAGCAATTTCGCCGGCGATCCAGTTTGCAATGATCGGGGCTTTGTCCGTATGGCCATATAATTTAACCGCTTCTTCGAAGAACCTGCCTATTAGTTTCTTTTCGATCAATATTTTCACCATGAGTTTTGCGATTTTATAGTCTTGAATAAATCTTTGTTCTATAGCCGCTGGTAATTCGCCTATACTTTCCCTGATTTCATCAATCCATTCTTTGGAAGGCTCGACCGGGACAAGGTCGGGCTCGGGAAAATAGCGGTAGTCATGGGCGAACTCTTTGCTGCGCATCCCGGTCGTCGTCTCCGTCACGTCATCGAAGAATCGTGTCTCCTGGACGATCTTGCCCCCCTCGTTCAAAACCTCCGCGTGCCTCTTTTCTTCGGCCAGGAGCGCCTTTTCGATCGCCTTAAAAGAATTCATGTTCTTAACTTCGGTCTTGGTGCCGAATTCTCTCTGGCCGACCGGCCGCAACGAGAGGTTTGCGTCACAGCGCAGGGATCCTTCTTCCATCTTGGCGTCGCAGACCCCGATATATTGCAGGAGATTGGCCAGCGTCTGCGTATAGACAGCGGCATCTCGGGGGGAGCGCAGGTCTGGCTCACTGACGATCTCCATGAGCGGCGTACCGGTCCGGTTGTAATCGACGAGCGATTCTTCGGCCCCCATGATGCGGGCGGCGCCAACGTGGATCAATTTTCCGGCGTCTTCTTCCAGGTGGACGCGGGTGATGCCTATTCTTTTCTTTATCCCGTCGACTTCAATTTCCAGATAACCGCCGGTCGCCAGCGGCTCTTCATACTGTGAGACCTGGTAATCTTTGGGCAGGTCGGGGTAAAAATAGTGCTTGCGGGCAAAGATCGAGTGGGGCTCGATCTTGCAGTTGAGAGCGATGGCGGTCTTCAACGCCAGCTCGATCGCTTTTTTGTTGGTGACGGGGAGCGTGCCGGGTTGTCCCGTGCAGATCGGGCAGATATTGGTATTGGGCGGCGCGCCGAACTTGGTCGAACAGGAGCAGAACATCTTGCTCTCGGTCAAAAGCTGGGCGTGGGTTTCGAGGCCGATCACGGTTTCGTAGTTCATTTTTTCACCGGCTTTTCGATCAGTTCTTTGAGGTCCTGTTCGGACAGCCCTTTCAGATTGAGCCATTGCTTCTCGACCGGGATATAGATATCGGCCGAATATTTGCCGTTCTTTTCTTTGACCGCCAGGAGCTTGCCTTCGCTGAATTCCCAGACATAGAGATATTCGAACGTGCGGGGCCCAGGCAAAAATGGTTTTTGGGTGATGGGTTTGGATGCTGGTATGACCATTGGTGTTGTTGGAGCTGGTGTTGGAACTGCGGCGACCGCTTCGGGCGGCACGACCGGTTTCTTGGCAGTCGGTTTCCTGACAGCCGGAGTCTTTGCCTTAGCAACCGGCTTTTTCACTTTTGGCCTGGCTCTGACAGCTTTCTTTTTCGCGGCGGCTTTCTTGGCCGCCTTGACTTCCTCGAGCGATTTTTCGATCTTTTCTCTCGGCACGAAGACCTTAAAGACGTTGACCGCCGATTTGCGCACGATCAGGTATTTTTTGATGATGCGCAGGCCCTCGTAATTGATCCGCATGACCAGGTATTTTTCGCCGGCCGCCAGCTTGACCGGCGCGCGGAAGTTCTGGTCGGCGTCGAAGGCGACCGGCTTGCCGTTGACGGAGACCGATTTGACCCCGGGCGCCGCCTGGCCGTAGATCTCACCCGAGACGGAGGGGTACTTTTTAATATCCGCCTGGGTGGCAGCGAAACAAATGGCAAATGACAAATGACAAATGACAAATAAAGGTATTAATAATTTAAAAAGCTTAGACATTTGGTTTGGCCTTGTGCCAGTCGGTGTTTTGCTCATAAGTAAATGCGGTGCGCAGGATTATCTCTTCGGCAAACGCGCGGCCGATGATCTGCAGACCGATCGGCAGCCCCTTGGCAGAACCGCAGGGGAGAGAGATGGCGGGGAGTCCCGCCAGGTTGACCGGGATCGTAGCGATGTCGGAGAGATACATCGAGAGCGGGTCGGCCGACTTTTCGCCCAGCTTGAAGGCGACGGTGGGAGCGGTCGGCGAGATCAGGACGTCGCAGAGGCCGAGCGCTTTTTCAAAATCCTGTTTTATCAAGGTGCGAACCTTGAGAGCTTTCAGATAATAAGCGTCGTAATAACCGGCCGAGAGGGCGTAGGTGCCGATCATGATCCGGCGCTTGACCTCCTGGCCAAAGCCCTCGCGCCTGGTGTTGTAATACATGGTGATCAGGTCCTTGGCCTCTTTACTCCGATGGCCGAACTTGACGCCGTCAAAGCGCGCCAGGTTGGAGCTTGCCTCGGCGGGGGCGATGAGATAATAGGTTGCCACGGCGTATTCAAAAGATGGGAGGGAGGCTTCAATTATTTCGGCGCCCAGGTTGGCATAGGTGTCGGCGGCTTTTTTAACCGCCGCTTTGACTTCGGGATCGATGCCGGCACCCATCAGTTCTTTGATCAGGCCGATCTTCATTTTCTTGACGTCATTGATCAATGATTTGCGGTAATCCGGCACGGGGAGATCGACCGAAGTCGAATCAAGTTCGTCCCGGCCGGCTAAGACGTTCATCATGATGGCGCTATCGGTCACATCTTTAGTGAGCGGGCCGATCTGGTCGAGCGAGGAGGCGAAAGCGACCAGCCCGTAGCGCGAGACGCGGCCGTAGGTCGGTTTGAGACCGACCACGCCGCACAACGCGGCAGGAATGCGAATCGACCCGCCGGTGTCTGTCCCCAGCGCGGCTAGAGCCATCCCGGTGGCGACAGCGACTGCGCTCCCGCCGGAGGAACCGCCGGGTGTGCGAGTGACGTCCCATGGATTTCTGCACGCGCCAAAATGCGGGTTGTTATTGGT
>JAGVQF010000076.1 GCA_020051815.1 Candidatus Saganbacteria bacterium
CTGTTAAACGACGGCCTGGTGGGGGAGATCAGCGAACGGCAGAAAAAATTACTGGCCGCTTCGCTCGCAAATGTCGACCGGCTGGCCAATATAATCAATAACCTGCTCGATATCTCAAAGATCGAATCGCGCTCCATAGAGCTAAGGCGCCGTCCGGCCGATCTGGGCGCGTTGGCCCTGAAAGCCATCGAACTGTTAAAGGACCTGGCGGACAAAAAAAATATCTCGATCGATACCAAGCTGATCTCCGGAGATGTGACCCTGGTCGATCCCGACCAGATACTGCGGGTCTTTATCAATCTGATTGATAACGCCATCAAATACACCGGCGAGCGTGGCAAGATCACGGTCGGGTTTGAGGTCGCGGGCAATGAGATCAAGTCGTACGTCGGGGACACCGGCCCCGGTATCGCCAAGAACGACCAGTCGATGATCTTTGAGCGATTCATCCGGTTGGGCGGCGCCGAGACGGTGGCGCGCGGCTCCGGCCTCGGGCTGTCGATCTGCAAGGCGATCGTTGAAATGCACAAGGGACTGATCTGGGTCGAAAGCGAACCGGGGCGGGGCTCAAAATTTATTTTCACCCTGCCGAAGATCGAGGGCCAATGAGCGATAACCAGCGTATCTTAATAATTGAAGACGAAGCAGATATCGTGACGGCGCTGAAGATCCGCCTCGAAGCCAACGGCTACGAAGTGGTCTCGGCCGCCGACGGGGCTGACGGGCTGCATAAAGCCCGGACCGAGAACCCGGCCCTGATCATCCTGGACATAATGCTGCCCAAACTTGACGGCTACAAGATCGCGCGCATGCTCAAATTCGATGAGAAATTCTCGGCGATCCCGATCGTCATGCTGATGGCCAAAGTCCAGGAAGCGGATATTTTGAAAGGCAAAGAGGCGGGGGCCGACGCGTATATCACAAAGCCGTTCAAGTCCGACGAGCTGCTGGCTGAAATAAAGAAACTGCTGAAGGCCTAGACCTGCCAGATGCGGGTCCTGTATTCCCCGATCATGCGACCCGTGTTAAAAAAACCGCTTTGCGCGATGCAGTTTATCATCATCTCGAGCCACGGCGAATCTTCGATCTTGACTTTGCCGCCGGCGGTCGAATAATAGAGCTCGGCCATCTCTTCCAGGTTTTTGTAGAGCTCAATCGAATCATCCTTCAGTTTTAGGTCCGACTCACTGCCGATCTGGCCGGGCGGCGGGACATAACCGAAGATCCGGCCGATATTTTTATCAGCCGCTTCGACCACCCAACCATCTAGCGTGCTCAATTGGAGAACGCCGTTCAGGATCGCTTTCATGCCGCTGGTGCCCGACGCCTCAAACGGCGGCAATGGGTTATTGAGCCAGACATCGGAGCCGATGGTCAATTTTTTGGCAAAATAAGTATCGTAATTTTCCAAGAAGACGATCCGCAGCAGTTTTCGCTCACCGTTCAGCATATTGATCTTTTCCAGCATATTGTCGAGGTGGATCGAGGCCGGCACGTCGGCTGGATGGGCCTTGCCGGCGATGACGATCTGGAGCGGCCCGACCCGCCGGGCGATCTCGATCAGGCGGTTGGGGTCTTCCAGCAGGAGGGTGGGCCGCTTGTAGGGCGCGATCCGCCGGGCCCAGCAAATGGTGAACGCGCGATCGTCAAAGTGCCAGAACTCCAGGAATTTGGCCAGCGCCTGCTTGTTCTCGATGTGCGCCTGCCAGAGGTCGCGGCGGAAAGCCGGGTCGTCTTTGAGATTTTGCACGTTGGAAAGCAGGCACGGGTCATTCTCCCAATCCCCGATCCTGTCTTTATATTTGATCAGCAGTTCTTTGATCGGCGCCGAGAGCCAGGTAAAGGTGTGGATGCCGTTGGTGACGCTTTCGATCTTCTCTTTGTAGCGCGGGAACTGCAGACGGGTCACTTCGCCGTGCTTTTGCGCCACGGCGTTGACGTGTTCGCTCACGCTCATGGCCAAAAGCGTCAGGTTAGCCTGGGAATGGTTCTTTTCGTCGCGGCCGAATCGTTTGACGATCTCTGCCGCTTCCTGGCCGATGGTAGCGGTCAGCTCCTGCAGGTCGAAGCGGTCGTGGCCGGCTTCGACTGGGGTGTGGCAGGTGTAGGCAAACCTGGCTTTGGGTTTGGCGACAAAAGCAAGTGCCGCATGTCCCTCATTAAGATGATATTTGTTGATGTCGTAGCCCAGGGCTTCGATCGCCTTGACCCCGCCCATGCCCAGGATCGCCCGCTGGCAGAGCTTGATCCAGCCGTTCGTCGAGCGGTAGAGCTGGTCGGTCAGCTCGCGGAAATACTCGGGATTTTCCGGGACGTTGGAATCGATCAGGACGAGGGGCACGACGCTTTTTTGGTCGTAAGAGTAGACGTAGTATTTCCACAATTTAAGCTGCAGCTTTTGGCCGCTGATCTCGATCTCGATCCTCGGCTTGAGCGGGACGAGGCCGGGGTAGGTGCGGGGATCCCATGAAGTGGCTTCGGGCACCTGGCCGCCGGCGCGGAACCAGAACTTTTGTTTAAAGTAGCCCTTGTTCCAGAGGATGCCCAGGCCGACCAGCGAAAGGTTGGCGTCGGCCGCTGATTTGAGCGAGTCGCCGGCCAGCACACCCAGGCCGCCGCTGTAGATCGGCAGGTCGAGCAGTTTTTTCGTCGGCAGCAAGTGATAATAATCCATGTCCTGCATGTTCGAGAAGACCTCGTGGTCGGATGAGATATTGGCTTTTGAAGTCGGGTTGACGGTCTGGAAAGTGTGGTAGATGCTGGGCGCCAGGCCGTATTCCATCGAAAAATAGGCGATCGACGGCGTTTTGGCCAAAAGTTTTTCTTCCGCTGCGATGACCGCCGCCGCGGGAAAGCCGAAAAACTTATCACTCGAAATATCTTTCCGATATTTCTCTTCGGTGGTATCAAGCTGGATCAGATCGATTATCTTGGCCGGCATATCTTTTATTTTACCATTTTTTGCGCGATAAGCGAGAGGAACATCGGGATCTCGTCGCGCGCGCGGTTTTCCATGCGCGAGCTTGCGCCCGGTTTGCTCTGGCGGTGCGAGACCCATTCTTCGAGCTGGATCAGCGCGAGGCCGTCCGCATTAAGTTGCTTTATGTATTCAGAGAGCGGGCGATGGAAGGTCCAGGTATGCAGGGCGGGCGCCGCCCCCGGGTGCATCTGGATCGGGATCTTTTGCGATGTCATATAGCTGTCCACCCGCCGGTACTGCAGTTTTCTCTTTTCATCGATCCCCCAGCCGCTCTGGCGCGGGATGCGAAAGCAGGGATGGCTCATGACCAGCAGCAGGCGGCCGTTATTTTTTAAGACCCGCGCCATTTCGCTGATGATCTTAGGGAGCGGCTCCATGTTCTGGATCGCCATGATACAGCTGGCCGCGTCAAAACTTGCGTCTTGGAAAACTCGCAGGTTAGCCGCGTCGGCGACGAGATATCTGATATTGGCCGAGCGGCTCTGCGCGGTCTTGATCAGGCTTGCCGCGGAATCAAGGCCGGTGACGTCGGCGCCGGCGCGCGCCAGCTCGCGGCTAAAGACCCCCTGGCCGCAGCCGACATCAAGGATCTTTTCGCCTTTTTGGGGGGAAAGCATCCGCAAAGCGCCGGGGAGTATGACGTTCTCGTGATAGTCGGAACCGCGCTCGCCGACCAATTTGTCATACCAGCCGGCGACCTTGTTCCAACTTGTCCCGACATTCCCATCGTCGTGACCGGTGTCGTTTTTTTGCGCGCCGCGCGGTTTGAAACGGCGGTGATGTGTCATTTGATGATGATCGAATTATACAGAACAAAACGCCAATCCGCAAGAAAATAGAAAGTACTTGACAAGAAAACGCTCCAAATTTATAATGCGCATATGCGCATAATGGAGCAGCGGTAATGGCGAGGCCGAAAAAGCAACGCACGATCAATATTTATGTCCAGGAGCGGCTCTTCGCGCCGCGGGAGGGGATCGCTTCGACTGCGGAGATCAAAGCGGATGAGCTGGAGGCGATGCGGCTCTGCGATCGGGAAGCGTTTTATCAGGAAAAAGCCGCCGGCAAGATGGGCGTTTCGCGGCGCACGCTCGAGCGGATGCTCGATTCCGGCCGCAAAAAAGTGGCCGACGCCCTCATCATGGGCAAAGCGATCAGGATCACCAGGCCCGAGTACGTCAAATTCAGGAAAGGGGTGGGGCCGTGAAACTCGTGCCGATCAAAGAAGAAAGCCGCGTGGACGAGGCATTTAAAGCCCGGTCGGAAGATAAATATTATTATTTTGTCAGCGAAACCAACCCCGAATATCAGCCGATCATCTACGGCGTGACCAGCGCCTCCCTAATCGAGATATTAGTCGAGTATTGGCAGAGGCTGTTAAACGGCCAAAGGAATTAAAAAATGACTAAAAAAGGCCTGATCAGTTCTAAGGCTGAACTAGAGCGAAAAGCAGCCAGGATATCGATCTTTGACTTTGACGAGAGCCAATACACTGAAAAAGAGATACCGTATCATGAATGCCAGGCATATAAGAATAAGCCGACGGTCACCTGGATCAACGTTGACGGCATTCACAATACCAAAGTTATCAAAGACATCTGCGACTGTTTTAAACTAAATCCCCTGGTCTATGAACAGCTGATCGATAACACCCAAAAGCCGAAGATCGAGGATTATGGCGATCATCTTTTGATCGTCCTGAAAATGTTCTTATATAACAAGGAGACCGCGGCGATAATCTCCGAGCAGGTCAGCCTGGTCATCGGGGCCAATTATATCCTGACCTTCCAGGAAAGGGATATCCAGGAGGATGTCTTTGACCCGGTCAGGAAGCGGATCAGGACATCCGGCACCAAGATCCGCCAATCCAAGGCCGACTACCTGGCCTACCGGTTGATCGACGCGATCATCGATTATTATTTTGCTATCCTGGAGATCATGGGCGAGCGGATCGAAAAGATCGAGCAGGAAACGATCGCGGCCCCAGGCAAAACAACGCTGGTGCAGATGCAAAAGATCAGGAAAGATATGCTCTATTTGCGCAAATCGATCTGGCCGGTCAGGGAGATCATGAATTCGCTGCAGAGGGGCGAATCAAAATTGATCTCCGAGGGGACTCAAAAACATATGCGCAACTTGTATGAGCACACTGCCCAGATCATCGACACGATCGAAACCTTGCGCGATACCATGTCTTCTTTGCTGGATATCTATCTCTCCAGCATCAGTAATAAATTGAACGAGATCATGAAGGTCCTGACCATGATCTCGACGATTTTTATCCCGTTGACCTTTGTCGTCGGCGTCTATGGCATGAATTTTAAATATATGCCGGAACTTAACTGGGAATACGGCTATCTGTCGGTCTGGGTTGTGACTTTGGCCATAGTCTGCGTGATGCTTTATTATTTTAAAAGAAAAAAGTGGTTTTAACCTGATCAAATTCAGCCCCAGGTCGTGCATTTCAAAACATCTATCGAACGGTTTTTCGACAATAAGTGTGCCGGTTTTGTCGCGAATTGCTCACGAATTCAACAATCGCGGATTACACTAATGGAAATATCTCGAATGCTCGAATCGACTCCAAATTACCCGAATCCGGACTTTCGGATTGGCGATCATTTGCGTTCATTTCGCGGATTTGCGCCATATTTCATTCGCACAATTAGCGATAAATTTATTCTTGAGAATTAGCGTTGAATTTTTACTGGAAGCAAATTAAATAATGAAGAATTAATATGTTTTTGATGGCACACTTTTTATTAAGAAACCCTCTCTAACTTGCGAAATACAGCTCTTGTTGCTAAAATGGCCCAGTGGCCACGAGCATTCCCCGGTAGCCCCTCGACAGGCTCGGGGCTTTGAGTATATGATTTATGCCGAGCGACATCGAGCGATGTCGAGCGAACAAAGTGAGTCGAGACAGAGTCGAGATGGAGTCGAGGCATTCCCCGGTAGCGCAGTGGTAGCGCAGGTGACTGTTAATCACTTGGTCGTAGGTTCGAATCCTACCCGGGGAGCTTTCCTTTCCGCTTTTTAAAAATAAATCGTTCCGCCGAACTGGCTGAAGCTGATCGCGGCGTCCATCCAGGCGTTTGAGCCGCTGCTGCTCAAATATTTTATCCCGGTCAAAGCCATCGATAGCCCATACTGGTAATAGAGCCCGACGCCGATGTTGTCGGTGACGCGGGTATAGGTCTTGAGCCCAAGCATGAAACCCGGGATGCCGCCGGCAAAATTGCCGGCCGGGGCGGGCGTGCCGGCCACGCCGGCTATCTCCTGCTGGGCGGCGAACCAGCCGAGGTTGTAGTCGACGAACGCGGAGACGGAGTTTCCCCCGCCCAGATTAAAATCAACAATGCCGCCCAAAGAGGTCTGGAAAAGCTGGAAGTCGTGCCAGCTGCTTCTTAGGGGGCTATAGTTGAAGATAAAGTGGGGACCCGCTTTGATCCCGGACGACACCGGATAAAAGAGCGAGGCCTCGCCGCCAAACCCGATCTTTGTCTCCGAGTTCACTGTTCCCAGGTAGATCGAATCCAGGCCGTCCTTCAGCGCAACATTGGTCGCGTTGACGAGCAGGTTGATGTTGAGGTTGCCGCCCAGCCAGGCAATATCGGTCGCCCCCGATCCCCCGGCCGAAAGTGTGATGACCGCTAAAAGCAAGATCGCAACTATATATTTTTTCATCATGTTCCCTCCTGGTCGGGTATTATAGCAGATGCCAAGAGAAAGTTGACAAATAATAAATGAGGACTATAATTTCGTCAGGTTCAATAGCCAGTAGGGTACAATGAATAACCGGACAAGAGCTAAGGCGACCCTGATCGCGAGTTTCGTTCTCATCTCTCTGGGCGGTTTTATCCTTCATTTCCGGTTCCACAGCCCGTTCCTCACCCCGCATGGTTACGGCTATTTGCCTTTTGCCGTCGGACTGATCGGCCTTTTGGTCCTGCCGGTCCTTTTCTGGTTCAGGTCGACCACCGCCTATGCTTTTGTCATCAATACGATGCTGGTTATTATCGGCACGATCACAATGGCGAATTTTTCGGTCCATTACTTTAAAGTCCCGCTCACACTTTATAATATTGTCTTTAACACCTTGCTGGCCGATATCGCCATCCTCTGGGCTAATTTCGCGATCGGCTGGCTCATTTTTAATCTTGAACAATTAAGATCAGACCAGCCGCCATCCGTCTTTGACTTAAAACGTTTTTTTCGCTATCCGAATTTCGGCTGGGTGTTGGTCCATCTGGCCGCCCTGTCGGCCGTTTACGCCTTGGGCAAGATCCTCTGGCAATAGGAGATAATAATCATGCAGAATTTTTTATTGTTTAAGCCGGGCTGGTTGATCCTGCACGCGGTCGCGATCGCTTTTATTTTCTGGCTGGGCCACGCGATCAAGTTTTAGCCGCCTGACGCAGCTCCGGATTTTTGCTTGATCTCTTTGATGATATCAAAAGTCCTCGGATCAGTTGAGGATTTATCGGGAATGCCTTCAATCGTTTTTTCGACTTCCTCGAAAGTGATCGCTTTGTCAGATTCGGAAAGGCCATATTCCCGGCCCCGGAAAGGGGCAATATATTTAACAAATAGATACTTGGCCGCCAGTTCAAAGTTCCCCGTCCTCATTAATTCCCTGATCCGACTGCGAAGTGCCTGGCCGAAAGAGACATAATTTTCAAAAACAGTGGCAAAATCTTCTTTCCTATTGCTCAATCCGTAATCGCGGGCAAAATCTTTTTTGTCAAAATCGCTCCGATCGTTTTTATTAATGTCGAATTCCCCTCCCCAAACCTCTCGCTTAATTCTTTCCGGTGTCCAGCTGATCTTGTAGTACAGGAGCGACGGATCGCCGGTTGTCTCTTGCTTGCCCGAAGAGAAACCGACGGAAAGATTCAAGTCCCAGTGATGGCCGAATTCGTGGGCGATAGTGCTTAACGAACAGCCGCTGCTGGTGTTGATGAGAACCTTGTTCGGCGGATAAGATCCAGCAAATTCGCTTACCCCTGCCTCGCGGAAAATAACTTGTAATTTCTGGGAAGGATCAAAGGAGTTGAAAAACTCATCGGGCAATGCCTCCGATGCCCGGATTAGTTCCGGTGCAAAACCAATAGTTTTCTGTGGATTTTCAAAAACCGCGATGAAATTTCTCCGGTTGAAATATTCAATAATCGCCTTATCGGCTTCAAGCCGGATTGAGCCGGGAATAATTATCGGCTGGTGATCGTCGTTTTTTCTGGCGACTAAACTTATGCCGTCCATCTCGATGATTCTTGCAAGGCCGGCTCCTGTTCGGAACCGGGGTTGAAAAGATTCGGAGGCGGCAAGATTTTTTAGAAGCATCAATCTTGTGTCATTTGTTGCCAGCGGCGCAATGTAATCGCGAATTATTTTCTGCGCATATGTTATGCTGTCCTGATAATATTTCGGGTCAAAATTTTGGTAATCTTGAGCTTCGAAGAGAATAAAGCTTAGCAAACCAAGATAGTAAACTTCCTTTAAGTGCCCGTTTGGCGAACCAGCGACCAATTCCGCCGCTTTTTTGTACTCTCCAAAGTATTCCCCCCCGGGGGTTATTTCTTTAGCCTGGTAGAGGATATCGGATAATTCAATTTTCTCGTTATTATTAAGGTCCTGGCTGATAAAGGGAATGGCCTTGAATAAATAAGAAATATATTTGAGCGCGTCTTCATTATTATACTTCGACAGCATTTTAGATATAAATTTGCCGAG
This sequence comes from Candidatus Saganbacteria bacterium, assembly GCA_020051815.1. Classification (GTDB taxonomy): domain Bacteria; phylum Margulisbacteria; class WOR-1; order O2-12-FULL-45-9; family XYB2-FULL-48-7; genus 2-01-FULL-53-15. Next base: position 8,714 of record JAGVQF010000076.1, read on the forward strand.
GTAATAGGAATCTTCGGGTAGTCCGGATAGGAAATCCCAGATGATTTTTGTTTCCAGTTTGTATGAGTTTAATAAGTAGAGGACAATTTCTGGATAATCAGATAGCAGCTTGAGGTTCCCTTTTCTGGTCAGATCGGTTACCAGTTTTAACGCTCGATCTTTATTAGGATCATTGGCTATCAGGGACGAGTAAATTCCGGGCAGTATATTTGGCATTTGTTCGGTTGCGTTCGCATACTCCAATATATCATTCTTCGACACTCCCGCGACCAGCAATTCTCTTATGGCGGTTAAGAGTTTTTCCTGCTCATCCTTTGAAAAATAATCATCGCCGGTGTTATTATCAATAAAGGAAAATATCTTTCGCCGTAAGCTTAAAACTTCGTCGTTGTCAAAGCCGGATGATTTTAACGCGTCGACCAGTTCTTTGCCCGGCCTATGGGGGTAAAATTTGACGGCAAGCCCATTGCTGTAAAAGTGCTCCCTTCTTAGAGGGCCGATTTTAGCGGCCTCTTCAAAAATATTCTTCAGGCGGGCGATAATTTCGTTTTTATCAAAGCCCGACCCCCAAAGCGTCTCGATGTAGTTATCCAATCCTTCGCGGGCCTCGGGGAATGTGCCCAGGTAAGAAAGGATGGTCATGATTTCGTTATCGTTTGCGCCGATTCTCAACAATGATGGAGTCCGGTCGTCGTACGGCATCAATCCCAAAATACGGGATTCTTCAACTCCCAGCTGGAGGGCAGCCTGCGCAAATTCGATTAGCGGGACAACTTGATTGACACAGGTCCCCGTGCAACCGAAGGTGTTTGTGATATCGTCGCGTCTTGTTTCAGGAAGACTAATCAGGTATTTTGAAAATATTTGATACGCCTTTTTATCGGCTTCAATCTCATAATTTCGGAAAATTCCATTTTTCGTTTCCTGATTGGCCGCCGCCATGTATTCCCAGATCTCGACGGAAGAATTGTTATCCTGATCATATTCCTGAATGTCGTCAGCTGATTCCTGGCTGGAAATATGCCCGTCAAGCGAGGTGTCAAGTTTTAGAAATGCTTGCTTAAGCGAATTGAAATCGGTTATGTTTGAAATGCCTTCCATGAATTAGCTCCTCTGTTCTTATCTCTGCCGGAATTGGCAAAAATTTCAATATATAAGCCGCTTGACCTGGGCTATATACCCCGATCGTGTGCGAGCTTGAAGGGCCGGGGCCGATCTTGAATAAATTAAAGACCGAAGTTTTGATGATATTCATCAAACCTATTTCGGCGGGGAGAGGTGAGAATTTCAGGCTGGCAGAATGTTGTTCCGGCCGAGGACGAAAGACGGATCGAAAACCTTCTTCACTTTCATCATTTCCTCAATGCCCGCCAGTCCGTACATCTCTCTTAAATAATCGTGCTTGATCTTGCCGATGCCGTGCTCGGCGGAAACGGTGCCGCCAAAGGAAACGGCTTTGCGAACGAATTTTAAGATCAATTCTTTGGCCAGCGGCAGGTCTTGTTCTTTCTTGGCGATCAAATTAACGTGTAAATGGTTGTCACCGATGTGGCCGAATTTGATATAGAAAAGTCGCGAGTCGCGAGTCGCGAGTTCCGAGTCATAATAGTTAAACATTTCTTTGAATTTATCATTCGGTACGGCGATGTCGGTCGCCAGTTTTACCTGATGATATTGCTTGAACATCTCGTTGATGTGTTCGGGGATGGCGTGGCGGAATTTTAATAATTCGCTCCGTTGCTTCTCGTCGGCCGAGAGCCAGCAGTCATCAAGCGAGGCTCCGTACTTTTCCAAAAGCCCCGCCCAGTAATCGATATAGTCCTTGTCGTTCTCGGCCACGATCTCCTGTTCGATATAGATCGCGGCTTTTGAGAGAGTAGGGATTAGGGGGTAGGATCTAGATAGCATACGCAAGGTGTTTTCGTCGAAAAATTCGTAAAAATTGACTGCCCTGTCTTCCGCCTGTTTGCTTTCCAGAACAAAATCGACCGCCTTTTCTTCGGTCGGAAAGAAGGCGACAAGATCAAACGTTTCTTTCATGGCGGGGATGAGCGCGACCTCGATCTCTGTGACGATGCCAAGGGTGCCTTCGGACCCAATGAAAAGATCGATCAGGTCCATGCCGGGTTTGCTGAAATAACCGGCGGAATTCTTTGTTTGAGGCATTGTGTAATGGGGTATGGGGTAGGAGGTATGGGGTATGGGGGAGGGGTTACGCTGCAAGTCGAGTGTTGAACCATCCGGCAAAGCGACTTTCAGGCGTTTGATCCAATTGCGTGTGGAGCCGAAGCGGAAACTGCGGCCGCCGGAAGCATTGGTCGCGACATTACCGCCCAAGGTTGCCGATTTTTCCGTCGGGTCCGGCGGATAGAGGAGGCCGGCCTTCCCGACGGCTTTTCCAGCTCGTCGAGAGTCACACCCGGCTGGACAACGGCAAACTTCTGCTCTTTATCGATATTAATGACCTTGTTAAGCTTTTGTGTTGTTAATATCCAGCCGCCGAAAGGGATACAGCCGCCGGTTGTCCCGGTCTGCCCGGCGGAGACGGTTAAGGGGGTCTTCTTCGCCACACATTCAGCCAAAGCTTCATTGATCTCATCTTCATTTTCCGGCACATAAATGCCGTCGGCATGGCCGCCGGCCAGGTTGGAGCTGTCTTCGAGGTAGCCGGCGATGATGTCGGGGTCGGTTTTCTTGATCATTACGTGAGTATAACAGATTAAAAAAGCACTTGACAAACTTGGGCCGTCTCCTTTATAATAGTAACACTTGATGCCGAAAGTTATCACTTTTAAATAACATCGAGTTTACATCAATCACGCGAATTTAAAAACGCACTTGATGTGCGTTTTTTGTTGTCCCGACGACTTTGTGTCGGGACAAGTCCGCAAGTGCCCGGTGGGTTAAAGCGGAACGAACCTTGAAAATTGAATAGCGATAAAACCAAAATTAAGAATTGATTCTCGCATCGAGAAATGATCAAGTTACTGCGGCGCGTAGTGGATACCTTGGCAATACAAGTCGATGAAGGACGCGATTGGCTGCGATATGCCCCGGGGAGCTGTCAAAATAGCATTGATCCGGGGATTTCCGAATGGGGCAACCCGGTCCGGTTAATACCGAACCATCCCGCAAGGGGAGACAACCCGCTGAACTGAAACATCTAAGTAAGCGGAGGAAGAGAAAGTAACAACGATTCCCGGAGTAGTGGCGAGCGAAACGGGAACAGCCCAAACCCTGGCAGTTTCTGCCGGGGGGTAGCGGGACCGCGATATGGGACCAAAAGGTTTAGTTGAAGCGATCTGGAAAGATCCGCCAAAGAAGGTGATAGCCCTGTAAACGAAAGGCCCAATGGCTCTAGCGGTATCCCAAGAACTGCGGGACACGAGAAATCCTGTAGGAATCAGGGAGGACCATCTCCTAAGGCTAAATACTCTG
>JAGVQF010000054.1 GCA_020051815.1 Candidatus Saganbacteria bacterium
CAGCTTGCCGAACGCCTCGACCGCCTTCGCGACAGCCGCCCCCATCTGCGCGGGCTCGGTCACGTCAGCCTGAACCGAGATGGCCGACCGACCGGTCTGCTCGGCGATCCTCGCCGCGATCTGCGCCGCTCCCTCGATACTGGCTAACGCGGGCCTGCTCAAGGGCAAAACCGCGACCAGTTTCCCTGATGAGGGCGAGAATCTCAAAGCCAAAGGAGCCAACTTCACAGGCCAGGGACTCGAGATCGACGGCCGGATCATCACGGCCGACGGCCCAGCCCACGCCAAACAATTCGGCGAAGCGATCGTCAAAGCCCTGAAGTAAAATGGAAAACTCGGAGTTCGCCAAGGTATTCTGGAATATCGCCGAACTGTTGGAACTAAAGAACGGCAATCCTTTTAAAGTCCGCGCTTACCAAAAAGCCGCCCAGAACATCGAGAATCTCTCCGACAGCCTCGCCGGCCTTTATAAAGCAGGCGGTCTGAAGGCACTAGAAAATTTGCCGGGCATTGGCGAAGCCATCGCCGACCATATCGAAGAGATCATCAAAACCGGCAAGGTCAAGAAGTACGAAAGTCTGGTTAAAGAATTCCCCAAAGGGTTTATCGAGATGATGCAGGTGCCGGGCATCGGGCCAAAGACCGCCCTCCTCCTTAAGAAAAAGCTCAAGATCGACAGCCTCGCCAAACTGCGCCGGGCCTCCAATAAGGGCCTCTTAAAAGACCTGCCCGGCTTTAAAGAAAAAAAGATCGAGAACGTCAAGAAGGGACTGGAACTCAAAGCGCGGGTCAAGGGCAGATTTCTCCTCTCCGAAGCCGACCGGTACGCCACGGGCATCGTTGATGAAATGAAAAAGCATAAAGAGATCGACCAGATACTGACGGCCGGCTCTTACCGGCGCGGCCAAGAAACGGTTGGCGATATCGATATTCTCGTCACGTCAAAAAAACCCGAAGCCGTCATGGAGGCCTTTACGAACCTGCCCCAGGTCGAGCGGACAACAGCCAAGGGCCCGACCCGCTCTTCTGTCGTCTTAAAGAACGGCATGCAGGCCGACATCCGGGTCCTGCCGCCTAAGAACTTTGGCGCGGCGGCCCACTATTTTACCGGTAACAAACCTCATAACATCATGATCCGCGAGCTGGCGATCAAAAAGGGTTTAAAGATCTCCGAATACGGCGTGATGCGCGGCGATAAATGGATCGCCGGCCGCACCGAAGAAGAGGTGTTTAAATCCGTCGGTCTCCCCTTTATCCCGCCCGAACTGCGCCAGGGCACGAACGAGTTTGAGCTGGCCAAGGCAGGCAAGCTGCCTAAGCTCATCGAGCTTTCCGACATCCGCGGCGACCTGCACACGCATAGCAATCATTCCGACGGAGGCAACACGATCGAAGAGATGGCGGCGGCAGCCAAAGAACTGGGCTATGAATACCTGGCCATGACCGATCACTCGATCACGACGCGTGTGGCCGGCGGCCAGACAGAAAAAGTACTGCTCAAAGAGCTCGACGAGATCGACAGGATCAATTCGAAGCTCAATGGGATCCGCGTCTTAAAAGGGGCCGAGGTCGACATCCTGCCCGACGGCTCGCTCGATTTCTCGGACGAGATATTGAAACAGCTCGATGTGGTGACCGCCTCGGTCCATTCAAATTTTAAGATGCCGCGCGAAAAGATGACGCGCCGGATCATCAGGGCTTTGCAGAATAAATACGTCAACATCCTCTCCCACCCGACCGGCCGGCTGATCAACCAGCGCGAGCCGTATGAAGTTGATATCGAAAAGGTCATCAGGGAAGCCAAAGAGACCGGGACTTATCTCGAGGTCAATTCATATCCGAACCGGCTGGACCTCTCCGACATCCACTGCCGACGGGCGAAAGAAGAAGGGGTTTTGCTCTCGATCAACACCGATGCCCACGCCGCGCTCCAGCTCCGGCTGATGAAATACGGCATCATGACCGCCCGCCGCGGCGGGATCGAAAAAAATGACGTCATCAACACCCGGCCGCTTGCCAAACTTCTGAAACTGCTGTACGCTAAACGATAATGGTCTTACAAATTTTTACAGACGGTGCCGCGCGCGGCAATCCCGGACCAGCCGGGATCGGCGTCGTGATCAGGAATGAAAAGGAAGTCATCCTCCAGGTCGCCGATTACATCGGCAAAGCCACCAACAACATCGCCGAGTACATGGCGCTGATCCGCGGGCTGGAAGAGGCGATCGACATGGGCGAGCGCAGTGTCGAGGTCTTTGCCGATTCGGAGCTCGTCGTCAAGCAGATACTAGGCGAATATCAGGTCAAGAACGAAGGGCTGACGCCGCTTTATTATAATGTTATGTCTCTGATCAAGAAATTCAAGCACTTCCGGATCACCCACGTGCCGCGCGAAGAGAACGAGCACGCCGACGAGCTTTCCAACAAAGGGATCGACGACCACGCTTTGAAAAACGCCCCGCTTTTTGGTAAAATATAGATTGGGCAGGCCGGGCGGTTACCCCGATCGCTTTTAGCGCATCGGGGAGGAAAGTCCGGACTCCGCAGAGCAGCGCGCCTCGTAACGCGAGGTCGGATTAAAAGCCGAAGGAAAGTACAACAGAAAATACACGGCCGAACTAAGCCCTAAAGGTTTGGTGGCAATGGTGAAAACGGGAGGTAAGAGCTCCCGACGTAATAGACCGGCAACGGTCACGTTGTAAACCCCGCGCGGAGCAAGACCAAATAGAGTGAGAGGCGGCTCGCCTCGTTATGAGCTCGAGTAGGTCGCAATGAGGTAGGCAGTAATGCTTATCCCAGATAGATTATCGCACAAATACAGAATCCGGCTTATAGGCCTGCCCCCACACCAATTTCTGTTAACCGTACGTTTTGTCAAAATTGGTGTGGGGGCGTGCCCATTTTCCATAGAGTGGTGTTAGGATGTTTTACGTATACGTATTAAAAAGTCTTAAAGACAATAAGTCATACACGGGCTCCACCAATAACCTCGAGCGCAGGATTAAAGAACACAACGATGGCAAGGTCTTCTCCACGAAAAGCCGAACCCCATTTGAGGTCATTTATTACGAAGCTTATAAATCAGAAAGCGATGCCAGAAAACGCGAGCACAATCTTAAATTAAGAAGCCGAGCGCATGCGCAACTCAAGAAGAGGATTGAAGCGAGTTTAAAATAGGTTTAGCTTCCTGGCTTTTCTCTTAAGAAATTGCAGCCACGCTGATCTATCTTCCGCATGGGCTTATCACTATAATGTACTGAAAAAACTGGACAGCTAAACTCAGGGGCAGTTTTCTCCAAAACTGATAAAATAGCAATAGGAGGGACTGAAAATGAGTAAAAGGCA
>JAGVQF010000052.1 GCA_020051815.1 Candidatus Saganbacteria bacterium
AGGCCGACGACAACTCATAAAAAAACCTGTAATTCTCAAACGCGTTAGAAGGGCCGTAAATTATCTCGTCCTGATTCAAGCGCTCGGGATAGCGGTCATGGCCCTCAAGCAAATGGGCCTCCTCCCTTGCCTCGCGCAACACGTGAAAATCAAAAGGCAGCAGGGGGTCGGGATACTCGGGCAGATCGACGCGGGACGGAGACTTAAGCGCGACCTCATGCCGGGCATAAAATATCAACCTCTCAACATTCACGAGCCCGAAAGCCGCCTCCGCCAGCTCCGTGGCCTGGCTCGCAGCGCAAACAAGATCGCCGGCCAGGAAGAACTGGGGGTCAGTTATCATATGTTTTGGAAAATGCCCCTCCCAGGCCAGCCTAAAATGCAAAAGCGCCGCTGGCCGGTCTGCCAATTGCTCCGCGGCGGCTTCGGTCGCGCGCCAATCGCGGAGCGTGCCGCGCCGATCCAGCCCCAAAGACCCGGCGACAGATTTAAAACATGAATAACGCGCGGACAAATCCGCGATCGGCCAAGCCCTGGCCCGGTTCGCAACTTTCAACTTATGTCCCCTCCAAATATCTATTCGACGACAACCGGTAAAAATTTCACACGGCCGGGAATAGATGTTATAATAGACGCATGCCGGTCCAATTTTTTGATATCAAAAGACAAAATCAAGCGCTGGCCAAGGAGATCGGCGCCGTTGTCGATCAAGTCATAAGCTCCGGGCGATATATTTTAGGCGAAAATGTCGCCGCCCTCGAAAAAGAATTTGCCGCCTATTGCGGCACCAAGCACGCGGTTGGCGTCGCCTCCGGCACCGACGCCCTCCACCTGGCCCTCAAGGCCTGCGGCATCAAAGCGGGAGACGAGGTCATCACAACTCCTTTCACCTTTGTGGCGACAGCGGAAGCCATTGCCTACTGCGGCGCCACACCAGTTTTTGTTGATATAGAGCCAAATACATACAACATCAACGTCGCGAGTATCGAGTCGCGAATCACGAGTCGCACAAAAGCAATACTGCCCGTACACCTCTACGGTTTAGCCTGCGATATGGATGGAATTGGGAAAATAGCCGCAAAACATGGCTTAAAAGTCATCGAAGACTGCGCCCAGGCCACCGGCGCGAAATTTGCCGGCCACCAGGTTGGCAGTTTTGGCGAGGCAGGCTGTTTTTCGTTTTTCCCGACGAAAAACCTCGGCTGTTTCGGCGACGGCGGCATGATCACGACGAACGATGATAAAGTCGCCGACGAAATTCGCGTTTTGCGCGGCCACGGCAGCCGCCAAACCTACCACTATGAGATGATCGGCTATAACAGCCGCCTCGACGAGCTGCAAGCCGCCATAATCAGGGTCAAACTGCCCCACCTCGACAAATTTATTGCCGCCCGGCGCGCCACGGCCGCCATTTACGACCAGGCGCTCAAAAATTTGCCCGGCCTTCGCCTGCCGCAGGCGCCAAAAGGCCATAACCACACGTATAATCAATATACAATTCGGCTCATGCAAAGGGATGCTCTATTTGACCATCTAAAAACCCAGGGAACTGGCGCCATGGTCTACTATCCCCTCGCCCTTCATCTCCAGGCCGCTTTTAAAGAACTTAAGCATAAAGCCGGGGACTTCCCCGAATGCGAAAAGGCCCAAAACGAGGTGATCTCCCTGCCGATCTTTCCGGAACTGACCATAGCCGAAGCCGAAACCGCCGCCGCTTCTCTTCGGAGCTTCATTAAACAATGATCAAAGGCAGGGGAGCTAAGGTCGGGCTGATCGGCCTCGGCTCAATGGGTAAAAACCATGCCCGCATCGCGGCCGCGTTAAATGGCATTAACTTGATCGGGATAGCCGACATTAATGCGGGCTCTCATTCGCTCGCGCAAGATTTGGGAGTCCCGGCCTTTACGGATTACAAAGAACTTTTCCCGCTAAGCGAAGCGCTGATCATTGCCGCGCCGACCGAAACACATTACCAGACAGCGCTGGATTGTCTCAACGCCGGCAAGCACCTGCTCATTGAAAAACCCTTTACCGGTTCCTCCGCCAAAGCGCGCAGCCTCGGCGCCCTGGCCAAAGAAAAAAACCTGATCCTGGCCGCCGGATTTATCGAGCGATTCAACCCGGCCTTCCAGCGCCTGCTCAAAGAGATCGGCGGCGAAAAGATCGTCGGGATCGACATCAAACGGCTAAGCCCGTTCCCGGAAAGGATCGCCGATACCGACGTAATTTTTGACATGATGGTCCACGATCTGGACCTGGTCCAGCTGCTCGCGCCAGAAGAGATTATCGGCCTGAAAGCCAAGGGCGAAAAGATCAGAACCAAAATGCTCGACAGGGTTATCGCCCACCTGACTTTTAGATCAGGCGCCATCGCCCTCATCGAGGCAAGTCGAGTTTTTGGCGACCGAACAAGAAGAATCTCGGTTACAACGGAGAAATATCTGGTCGAGGCCGACCTGCTCAACAAGACGATCTATCTGCGCGATTTTACGTCCCCCACCCCCAGCACCACGCCGGTCAAACCGGTCGATCAACTCACTGAAGAATTAAAAGATTTTGTCGCCGCGATCAAAGGAAAAAAACAGCCGGCGGTCAGTTGTGATGATGCCATCAAAACACTGGCCCTGGCGGAAGAGGTAAAAAAAGCATGCTAACGAGTATTGTCGCATTCATTGTGGTTTTTACGGTCCTGGCCCTGGCCCATGAGACGGGACACCTGATCTGGGCGAAACGCGCCGGCATTCGAGTTTTTGAGTTTGGTCTCGGTTTTGGCCCCCGCCTTTTTTCCTTCCAAAAAAACGGGACAACCTACTCGCTCAACCTGATCCCGATACTTGCGTTCGTTCGCATCGCCGGCGAAGGCGAAAGCGAGGAAGACAAGAATTGCCCGGAGAGCGAGAGCTATCTGACCAAAACCCCGCTGCAAAAATTTAAGACGCTGGTAGCCGGCCCGATGATGAACCTCTTGGCGGCGCTGGTCATTCTCGTTTTTATGTCTCTGGCTGTCGGCGTCCCCGCCGGGCTCTCCAATGAGATCGCCTCGATCAGTAAAGGGCAGGCCGCGGAAAAAGCCGGCCTGATGGTTGGCGACAGGCTGTTGGCCATCAACGGAAAAGGGTTCGATAAAATGGAGGCAGCCATTGAGTTCATCCACAAAAATCCGGACAAGCCGCTCCGCCTGGTGGTCGAGCGCCATGGCAAAAAGATCAAGATTTCCGCCACCCCAAAATTCAATGAAAAGCTGAAAGTCGCCCTGCTCGGCTTTAGCCCAAAAGTTAATTACTCCCGGACAAATCCTCTACGCTCCATTTACTATGGGCTTGAACAAACCGCCTCCATGGTCATCGTCACGCTGGTCATTGTCGGCCGCCTGATCACCGGCGGCGTCTCCCTGACCGACCTGGCTGGCCCGGTCGGCATCGCCCAGATCACCGGCAAGTACGCCCAGACCGGCCTTATTTCCCTGCTCTATTTTGCCGCTTTTCTCAATGTCAATGTCGGCGTTTTAAACCTGCTGCCACTGCCGGCGCTCGATGGCGGGAGGATTGCTTTTGTGATAATTGAATGGATCAGAAAAAAACCAGTGGATCCCAAGCTGGAGAATAAGATCAATTATTGGGGCTTCGTTGCTCTGCTCGGCTTGATGGCGCTGGTCAGCGCCAACGACATCCTACGAATTTTTCGCGGCCAATAGCTTAGCCGCTTTCAACGTATTCTTTAGAAGCAGTGCGATCGTCATTGGGCCCACCCCACCGGGCACCGGCGTCAGATACGCCGCCCTTTCATTGGCCGAATCAAAGTCAACATCTCCCACCAGTTTTTCCCCGACCCGATTTGTGCCAACATCGATCACGACCGCGTCGCGCTTGATCATTTCACCATGGATGATTTGGGGACTGCCAACCGCCGCGACCAGAATATCCGCTCTGGCGGTAACCGCTCCCAGGTCTTTTGTTCTTGAATGACAAATTGTGACGGTGGCATTTTTTTGGAGCAGCAAGAGAGACATTGGCTTGCCAACGATATTGCTCCGGCCAACCACGACAGCCTCTTTCCCCGCAATCTCTATGCCTGTGGACAAGATTAATTCAATCGCGCCTTGCGGCGTACACGGCACAAAGCCCGAATCATCACCGCGCAAAAGTTTACCCATATTGAGCGGGTGGAGACCGTCAACATCTTTACCCGGGTCGATCTCATCCATCACCAGTCGTTCATTTAAACCCGCCGGCAAGGGTAACTGGACAAGGATACCATGAACGCCTGGATCACGATTCAATTGGCGGACAATATCGATCAACTCGGCCTGTTTTAGGGTGGCCGGAACACGGCGCACCTCGGAGACTATCCCGACATCGGCGCAACCGCGCTCTTTATTCCGAACGTAGACTTGAGACGCCGGATCATCACCAACCAAAACAACCGCTAACTTCGGAGCCAGACGCTTCTCGGAAACAAATTTCTGGACGCCGGCCTTGACCTCTGCCCTAACCCCTGCCGCGATAAATTTTCCATCAATAATTTGAGCCATACTTTATCCACACTCCTTATCCACAGGCCTGCGCCTTACGGCTTCGGCCCGCAACCTCACTCATTTACCAACACAAAATCGGTCAAAGATCTGATCGATGATCTCACCCGAAACCTGATGGCCGGAAACCTCACCAAGCGCGGTCACGGCCCGGCGAAGATCGATCGTGGAGAGGTCGGCGTTGACGCCGGGCATTGCCACCGACAGGAGCTCTCCCAGGGCCTCTGCCGCCCTCGCCAGGCACTCTTTGTGTCTTAAGTTTATCAAACCAACTTCCGACGACATAATCTTACCACGACAGGCATAATCTACAATAGCCTTCCTTAAGCCATCAATTCCGGCTCCGGTTAATGCCGAAACGCTGATCTGCGGCACCCGGGTAAATTCCTGGCTCAAACTCAAGGCCCGCCCCAAGTCTGATTTATTCAAAACAAAGATCGACTTATCCACATTGATATTTGACAAGAGCCGGGCGTCTTCCGCCGTCAAACCAACCGAGCCATCAAACACATTGAGTACAATATCGGCCGAGTCGATCTCCCGGAATGTCCGGCTTATCCCCAAGCTCTCAACTCCAACCGGCGAGTCCCCCACCCCGGCCGTATCAACAAAAACGACCGAGACCCCATCGACCACCACCTCCTCTTCGATCGTGTCCCGAGTCGTGCCGGAAAGATCGGAAACGATGGCCCGGTCATGCCCAATGATCACGTTCAATAAACTTGACTTACCAACATTCGGCCGGCCAACTATCGCAACCCTGATCCCCTCCCTTAAGATCCGCCCACCATCCGCCGTCACCAACAAGGCGTCAAGTTCGGCCCTGGCCTCCTGGCAGACAGAGACGACTTTTAAGGAGCCCACTTCAGGAATATCATCTGGGAAGTCTATGCCTGCTTCCAGCTCGGTCAGTAGCGCCAGCAGGCGGCCACGAAGCCGGCCAACCTTAGCCGACAACGCTCCGGACAATTGAGACGCAGCCGATGCCAACCCAGCACCCGACTTTGCCGAGATCAGGTCAACTGCCGCCTCCGCCTTGGCCAGATCGATCTTGCCGTTCAAAAATGCTCGCTTTGTAAACTCGCCCTTTTCCGCCAAGCGGGCACCGGCCAATATAATCAACTCTAAGGTCTTTTGCAAAATAAATTTTCCGCCATGGCAACTGAACTCAACAACGTCTTCCCCGGTATAGCTATGGGGGGCTTTGAAGTAGAAGTAGATGATCTCGTCCAGACGCCTTCCCTGATCAATCAGCCAGCCGTGGTAAATTTTAGAGGGGATAATGTTGGAAGGAAAAGCCTCAATACACGTCTCTGATACCCCGATCGCCTGATCCCCTGATATCCTGACCACCCCCACCCCGCCCGCTCCAACCGGGGTCGCTATCGCGGCAATGGTGTCATCAAGCCCATTTTTCATTATGTTCCACGTGAAACATCTATTTCGGGGCGATGACCATCCGCCTATCCTTGCCCTCGCCGACGCTGTAGCTCTTGACCTTCGGATTCTCCTGTAAATAAAGGTGGATCATGCGCCGATCAGACGCTTCCATATAAGGCAAGACTTTTTCGGCCCCCGTTTGTTCAACTTCGTCCGCCACCTCCGCCGCCAAGCGCTGGAGTGACTTCTCGCGCTTATCCATATAACCGCCGGCATCGATATGGACCCTGGTCATAACGCCCGTCGATTTTCGCAGCATCGCGCCCACAACAACCTCCAGCGACTTCAACATGGCCCCTTCCTTGCCGATGATCCTGCCCATGTCCTCGCCCTTCACCGCCAACCTAACCTCGGCCTCGCCCTCACCCTCAAGCTCGGCAATAGCCAACAAGCCCATCTTGTCGAGAATGTTTTGCAGGGCCTGCGTGGCTTCCTCCGCCGCCGATCCCTGAACTACGGCTTCCACCTCCGCCTCTTCACCGCCGATAATCCCCATGACGGCTGGTTTTCCTTCAGAGATCACATTGACTTTGACGCTTTCCTTGCTTACGCCAAGGACCGCCGCCGCGGCCGCCACCGCCTCTTCAACATTCTTACCCTTCATTTTAATAGATTTCATATGCCCCTCCTGAAAAATTACAACTGGTTCTTTTTGGTGATACGCTGGGACATGATATAGGTTTGCTGCGCCCAACCCATTAAATTGGATATGATCCAGTACAATTGGACTCCGGCAGCAAAGTTATAACTGATAAAAGTGATAAATATCGGCATAAACATTAAAATGGCCTGGCTTTGGCCCGGAGTTGATGGCATCGATTTCTGGGACAACCACGTGGAAACGCCGATCAAGACAGGCAAAACAAAGAACGGATCCTGCTTTGTAATGTCATTGATCCAACCGGGGATGAAAACCGCACCCTGCCCTACGATTGCGGTAAAAGCATGGCTCTGCAAGGCCCAGAACAAAGCTAAAAAGAACGGGATTTTGAGAAGGACTGGCAGGCACCCGCCAAGCGGGTTAACGCCCTCGACCTTATACAGATCCATCATTTCCTTCTGCAGCTTTTTTGGATCATCCTTGTGTTTCTTCTGTATTTCCTGTAATTTCGGCTGAATTCTCTGCATCGCCGCCATCTGCTGCAGGGAAGATAGCGTCAATGGGTACAAAGCAAGATTAACCGTGACAGTGAGCCAAATGATCGCCAGGCCCCAGTTATGGCCGCCAATTGAATAAAAAAACCTCAAAACTTCGAGCATTATATTCGATAAATATTCCATATTACCTCATTCCATATGTTTCACGTGAAACATTTAATTAAAACAGATTGCCGGGTGAATTACCCCGCGGCAAGCCGCGGGGCGTCCTTTGCTCGCTTCGGCTCTCCCTTTAGGTCGAGCCTCAGCTGCGCAGGGCTGCCCTCTCGTTCCTTG
>JAGVQF010000027.1 GCA_020051815.1 Candidatus Saganbacteria bacterium
GATCTGCTTTGTGGAAGATGATAATTATAATAACTTCTTAAAAGAAAAAGTTCCCGAGGCGGTTAAGCCGGGGCTTATTGTCGATACTCACGGGAAAAAGTCGGAGAGCATCAGGGGGTAGTGTTCTACACGATCGGCCAGCGCAAGGGGATAGGGGCGCATAAGGGGAGTCCGAAATACGTCGTCAAGATAGATCAGGAAAATAATGTTATTGTTATTGGTGATGAGAAAGACCTGCTCAACGATGAATTGGTCGCCGGGCAGGTTTCTTTCGTTTCCGGCCAGTGGCCGGACAAGCCCTTAGCAGCCACCGCGAAGATAAGATATAATTCAACGGCGGCTGAAGCGGTTGTTAGGTCGTTGGGAGGTTCGGTGGTTGGGGTAAAATTCAGGGAGCCGCAGAGAGCCGTCACGCCCGGACAGTCGGTCGTATTCTACGAAGGAGAAGAAGTAATTGGCGGCGGAATTATTCAGTAAGATCCTGAAACTCAAAAAAGAGCGCAACGCCGTTATCCTGGCGCATAACTACCAGCGGCCCGAGGTGCAGGATATCGCCGATTATGTCGGCGACTCACTGGGGCTCTCCATCCAGGCCTCAAAGGCAAAAGCCGATGTTATCGTCTTTTGCGGCGTCCACTTTATGGCCGAGACGGCGGCTATTCTTTGCCCTGATAAGAAGATCATCATGCCGGAGGTCAAGGCGGGGTGCCCAATGGCCGATATGATAACGGTCGAGAAGCTGCAAAAGATCAAAGATCAAAATCCAAATGTCCCGGTCGTTTGCTACGTCAATACGAGCGCCGAGATCAAAGCCGAATCGGATATCTGCTGTACTTCCGCCAACTCCGTGAAAGTCGTCGCCTCGCTCCCTGACAAAGAAGTCATCTTTGTGCCGGACAAATATCTGGGGGCCTATACCCAGAGCAAAATTCCCGACAAGAAACTGGTCCTGTATGAGGGCTATTGCCCGACTCACGCCAATATTTTTCCCGAGCATATCGAAGCCGCCAAAAAGGCGCACCCGCAGGCGCTCGTCCTGGTCCACCCGGAATGCCGGCCCCAAGTGACCGCATTGGCCGACGAAGTCCTTTCAACGGGCGGCATGCTCAAGTTCGTAAAAAACTCTGAAAAGCAGGAGTTCATCATCGGCACGGAAATGGGGATCATCTATACTTTGCAGAAGCAGAACCCGGGCAAGAATTTCTATCCGGCTTCAGAGCGCGCGGTCTGCCCCAATATGAAGCTGACGACACTGGAAAAGGTCTTCTGGTCGCTTGAAGATATGAAGACGGAAGTCGTTGTGCCAAAAGAGGTCGCGGATAAAGCCAGAAAGGCGATCGAGCGGATGTTGGAGATAGGCCGGCAGGATTAGCCCCTCGACTCACTTCGTTCGCTCGGGGTTAATGGATAGCGCCCATGGCTGGGCCGGAGTCACCTTCGTGGCGGGAAGCTTTGGCGCGTTTGCGCCGCAGGCCTCGCTCGACCAGCTCATAGATCTCTTCCATCAGGAACGGCTTGCGCAGGTATTCGAGGGCGCCAAGCGTGATCGCGTTGGCGTGATTTGATTCGGTGGCATAGGCGGTGACGATGACCACTTCGATCCCCGGGTCGGCTTCTTTGAGCTTTTTGAGGACTTCCAGCCCATCCATGCCGGGCAGTCGGTAATCGACGAAGGCCATGTCAAACTTGCCTTTTTCGAGCGAGGCCAGGGCGGCCGGCCCGTCAGGAAAAGTCGTGACGTCGTAATCCTTGATCTTTAAGATCATCTTGAAAGATTCCAGGACCGACGGCTCATCATCGATGACGATTATCTTAACGTTGTCTGACAAGTGCCTTGCCCCCCTTTTGAATTCATCGATATTTTAACATCGGGCCAGTGTGATTGCAAACATTTTTTGATTATGATATTCTAATTTTAAAGCCGGGATAGCTCAGTTGGCTAGAGCGAGGGACTCATAAGCCCTAGGTCGTCGGTTCAATCCCGACTCCCGGCATAACTTAATAAAGAATTTTCCCATGAAAGACAAAACATTGGCAGCGCTGGCTTATATCCTATGGATACCATCCCTTTACATCGTCCTGACCGAAAAAAGGCGCGATGAGTTCGTTGGATTCCACGGCGGGCAGGCACTCGTCCTCTGGACGGGGATATTCCTCATTTTCTTTGCTGTCCGCTTCCTGGTCAACCTGATCTGGAGCTTTTTTTATATTCCTTATCTTGACGTCTTGGAGATACTGACCGGGGCCGGCCTGTACGGCTACGCCTGCTATTGCGGCTGGCGATGTTATCAGGAGATCGCTTTTAAGGTCCCGCACTAAATAATATGATCGATAAGAAATTCCTGGAAACCATTAAAGAGTATAAGATGTTTGCGCCGGGGGATGTCGTGCTGGCGGCGGTCTCGGGCGGGGTCGACTCGACGGCACTGCTCCATCTTTTGCATTCGATTCAGGATGGGGCGAAAATCTCCCTGCACATTGCCCATCTCAACCACATGCTGCGCAAAGGCGACGCCGATCTTGACGTCAGGTTTGTCGAGGGGCTGGCGCAAAAACTGGGCCTGCCGATCACGGTCGAAGCCGTCGACGTTGCCGCGCTGGCCAGGCAGGAAAAGATGGGGATCGAAGAGGCGGCCCGTGAGGCGCGTTATGAATTTTTTGAGCGGACAGCCAAGCGGGTAGGGGCCAATAAGATCGCGGTCGGCCATACGGCTGACGATAATATTGAGACCTTTTTAATGCGCCTGCTGCGGGGCGCGGGCCTTAAGGGGCTCTGCGGCATCCCGCCCAAGCGGGGGACGATCGTTCGCCCGCTGATCAGGGCCTGGCGGCGCGAGATCGAGGATTATGTCGGCGCGCTCAAGCTGGTGCCGCGCCGCGACCACACCAATTATGAATCAAGATACATGCGCAACAGCGTGCGGCTCAAGCTCGTGCCCCAGCTCAAGATCTATAACCTGAACATCAAGGAGATCATCCTGCAGACCATCCTGCTTTTGACCGAAGACAGCCTCTACATTGAGAACAAAGCGGCGGAGGCGCTGGCCGAGGTCCAGATCGAGCAAAACGCGGGCGAGATCAAACTTTCTCTGCCCCGCTTGAGCAAAGTCGAGCCGGCCATCCAGGGCCACCTGCTCCGGCTGGCGATCGAGCGGGTTAAGGGCGACCTCTTCCAGTTGTCCTTTGGGCATATCCGCGGCCTGCTCGATAAGTTTGACGCGACGGAGCGTTGGGAGATGCACCTGCCGGGCGGGATTTTTGCCGCGGGCGCCCGCGACGTCCTGACGATCAGCCGGGAAAAGTCGGCGGCGCTGACTGCCCAGGAATTCAGATATTCATTATCGGTGCCGGGGGAAGTCAAACTGCCGGAGATCGGACGCACATTTAGCTGCGGATATGCTGATAAGCTGGATAAAAACGCCGACCGCTGTGTCGCTTTTGTCGACTATGCCGCGCTGGGCAAGGAATTGATCGTGCGCAGCAAACTGCCCGGCGACCGTTTCGCCCCTCTGGGGGTGAAAGGGACAAAGAAACTGCAGGACTTTTTTGTTGACGAAAAGATCCCGGCCGAGGAGCGGGAGGCCGTGCCCGTTGTCGAGAGCGGCGGCAAGATCGTCTGGGTCGCCGGACTGCGCCTCGATGAGCGAGCCAAAGTGACCGAGAAGACAAAACGGATCGTTCGGCTGGAGTTAAAGTGAGCGCCCGGGTCATTGAGATAAGTGACCTGGCGCTGGCTGAAAAAGAGATATTGTCGCTGGGCTGTGACCGGGCTGGCGTTAAGCTGATGGCCTCCAAGGCGGTCAGTCGTGTCATAAAACTTAAAGGCATTCGGCCGGTAGCGGCCAATATCATCAAGCAGGAGATGCTCTCTTTTGGCGGGGAGGCGGCCACCGCTTACGGCTCGATCGATCATTCGGTCAAAGAGACCGATCTTTTGATCTTCGGCACGCTCAAACAGCTCGGTCTTTTGACCAAGAAATTGAAAATGCACCAGTTCGGCCTGCCCAAACTTTCAACCGAGATCGAAACCTGCTTGAAAAATTACGCACAGGAACCGGCACCGATCAAAGTCGGCCCAAAGACGCTGGCTTTTGGGCGGCGCAGCTACATAATGGGCATCTTGAACGTCACCCCAGATTCATTTTCCGATGGCGGTAAATTTTTAGATACCCGGGCCGCTCTCGAACGGGCCAGAATAATGTTTGACGAGGGGGCCGATATCATCGATGTCGGCGGCGAATCGACCAGGCCGGGCGCCGTGACTGTCCCAGCCCGGGAAGAAATAAAAAGGGTGGTCCCGGTCATTAAAGCCCTGGCGAAGATCAAAGGCCTGGCTATCTCGATCGACACCCGCAAGGCCGTTGTCGCCCGTGCGGCGCTCGAAGCCGGCGCGCACATGGTCAACGATGTCAGCGGGCTAAGATATGACAAGGCGATGGCCAAAGTCATCGCGCAATACCAGGTCCCGGCCTGTCTCATGCACATGCGGGGCACTCCAAGAACTATGCAGAAAAAACCGGCCTATGCCGACCTGATGGGGGAGATAATCGATTGCCTCTCCGAAGGTATTGCAATTGCAATTAATGCTGGTATACTACTTGAGAAAATTATCGTGGATCCGGGTCTTGGCTTCGGCAAAACCCTGGCCCACAACCTCGAGATCATGAGCAGATTGCATGAGCTAAAAGGGCTGGGCCGGCCGATATTGATCGGCCCGTCCCGCAAGTCGATGATCGGCCAGGTCCTCGGCCTGCCGCCCGCAGAGAGGGTGGAGGGTACGGCGGCGGTGGCCGCGCTGGCGATCTGGAACGGCGCCGATATTTTGCGCGTTCATGATGTTAAAGAAATATTCCGGGCCGCCCGGATGACAGATTCGATGATCAGGAGGAGTTAGTTATGGTAAAGAAGAAAAAAGCCGGGAAAAAACCGGCTCCCAAAAAAACTGTCAAAGTAAAGAAGCAGCCGGCCAAGGCCGCCAAGAAAGGCAAAAAGAAGGCCGGCCCAGCTAAAGTTTATCTCGGCCTTGGCTCAAATGTTGGCGACAGGGAAGAATATATCGAGCAGGCGATCTTTCTCCTCGAAAAAAATCC
>JAGVQF010000122.1 GCA_020051815.1 Candidatus Saganbacteria bacterium
GGCCGCAAAGGTTGGGCGTTAAGCTTATAAGCCAATTCATTGGACCAGAGATAAACGATTTTATAATCGCCGGTCTGGCGTATCGCGCCATGAACTTTTTGCCCGCTATGACGTCGTCCCGCATAAAGATCAAATTGGTTGCCATCGACCGTTATTCTAACGGCACCGGCCGCGTCGACCAGCCATTCTTTGACCGGCAGCTCTGCCCCTTCCGTCTGGTCATGGAGAATGAAATAGGCCGCCAGATCAGGCGACGGCCCGACGAATGAATAGCGCCGTCTGGCGGGCATAATCTCCAAGGGCGGATAAAGCAGCGTCCATTTATTGTGTTCAAGCGCCGCGAGGGCATAGACGCCAAGAAGCTCATCGGTATGGTCCTTATCCGGATAAAGGCGGACGATTTTTTCCTGCCGCCTGGTAATAGGATTATATTCCGGCTCGATTATTGCATAAACCCAGTCGCGGCCAGGTGGCGCACCAATGTTATAAGTTCTGCCGTCAGATTCAAAACAAAGGTAGCCGGTTTTTGTCGCCCGCCACAGTCGAGTAAACTTTTGACTGTCGCTAGTTTTTGATAAAAAGCGGACCATCATCTTAGCGTCCCTCCGACTGGCCTGCAATTGGCTCAACGAATCACGCGAGAGCGGCTGGTCATGAATGAGCCAGTCGTCCCCATATTTTGCCGCCAATTCATACGCAATTTGAGCGAAATATGATTTCCCCCAATTTGTTTCATCCCCCCAGCCATAAAGATTTTTAACGGGACGCTTGCTTCTATTTTCCTCGATGACAACTGAATATAATTTCTGGAATTCCCCTAATCCATTAATTTGATGAGCAATCCCACGATGACAGAAATCGATTTGCGTGCCTGATGGAACCCAGACTTTTTTCAGAATTTTGCCCGGCTGGTCAGCCTCCAGGAACCGGCCCAACCGCCCTTTTGGCGTGCCGTCAATTATGAGAAGACCCTCATTGAAAAGATCGCGCTCGCGATTCCCGTCTTCTTTGAAAGGCCCTGATTGAATGTGAGCGGAAAAGTCCCCCTTCTCGGCAACCAAAGCCAGAAAACGGTTGTCGAAAAGATAAAAAGCCAGCCCGGACCCGCCAATAATCCTGGCGATGTCAGGGAATTCATGCCGCAATTCCCTGTCAAGACGAGCCAGTTTGGCTGATATTTCCGACTCTGTGCCCGGCAGATCGTCGCCTGCCAGTCTGGACGCTTTTTCAAGAAGAGCCGCATCATTTAAAAATAACTCGTTTAGCTGCCTTCGCTTTATTGGCGGTAAGGCCTCGATCACTTGCCGGGATCGTTGCGTAAGCCGCAAGTATTTGAAGCCGGAGGCAATAAGGGGCACCGCCAATCGCTTAGTTTCCATACGATTATTTCGGCGCCGCGGCTGATAAATTTCACGCTTATTGCTGGGATAAATTTAAAGGGTGAAAGACGATTCGATCAGTTTTTTAGTGTAAGCTTCCTTAGGCGCCGCCAGAACTTCTTCTTTCGAGCCGAGCTCGATAATCCTGCCTTCCCTCATCACCGCGATCCGGTCGCTTAGATAACCGATGACCGAGAGGTCGTGGGCGATAAAAAGATAAGTTAAACCCAGATCATGTTTGATCTGCTTGAGCAATTTGAGTATTTCGACCTGGGTCGAAACATCAAGTGAAGAGACCGGTTCGTCCAGGATCAAGAATTTTGGCTTAAGGGACAGGGCCCGGGCAATTCCCACCCTTTGCCTTTCCCCGCCCGAGAGTTCGTGAGGATAACGTTCTGCATAGTTGGCTGGAAGTTTGACCATCTCCAACAGTTCCCCAACCTTATTTTCGATTTTGTGAATCACCATCGGCTCCGCGATCGCCTCGCCCACCCTGATCCGCGGATTGAGCGATGTCTGCGGGTCCTGAAAAACGATCTGGCATTCCCGGCGGATGTTCGTTATGCCGTTATAATCAATCGTGCCAGAAGTTGGCTCGATTAGCTTCAAGATCAACCGGGCGAGCGTGGATTTACCCGAGCCGGACTCGCCGACCAGGCCCATAGTTTCGCCTTCAAATAAAGATAGACATATCCCACCAAGCGCCGTCACCCGGCCAAATCGTTTGACCACATCCGTCACTTTGATAAGTTCAGGCATCTTCGTTTAGATCTTATAAATAATTACCACCAGCATCATGGTAATGATAAATAAAAGAACCAAAGAAAGCGTGTTGACCCAATTTGGCAATTTGTCGTCTAATTTCATGTTTTCACCTCCTTGATCAGCCGAGGATTGAGAGCCGTCACGGCATCAAGTAATTTTTGAGTATAACCCGATCTCGGCCGGGCCAGGACCTCGCCAACTCCGCCTGCTTCCATGACCCTGCCCTGATTAACAACCACGACCCGGTGGCAGAGCGCCTTAATTATACCGAAACTGTGACTAATGTAAATGATGGATATTTTAAACTCGGCCTGGATCTGCAGAAAAAGGCGCACGATCTCCGCCTGGATCGTGGCGTCAAGCGCCGTGGTCGGCTCGTCGGCAATCAGCAGTTCCGGTTGGCAAGCCAGCGCCATGGCGATCATCACGCGCTGGCGCATCCCGCCGGAAAACTGATGCGGATAATCTTTACTCCTTGATCCTGGATCCTTAATTCTAACCAGATCAAGCATTTCAACCGCTCTGCTCCACGCCTCTTTCCGCCCGAATCCCTGGTGCAGGCGGATCGATTCGGCGATCTGTTCGCCAACCGTAAAGACCGGGTTGAGGGAGGTGAACGGGTCCTGAAAAACCATCGAGATCCGGGCGCCGCGGACCTTGATGAGCTCGGCTTCGGGCATTTTTAAAAGATCTTGGCCGTCAAGAAAAACTTCGCCGCCCGTGATCCGGCCGGGGGGCTGGATCAGCCGCATAAGCGCGAGCGCGATCGTCGACTTGCCCGAACCAGATTCCCCCGCTATCCCCAGGATCTCACCATTAGCTAAGCCGAAGCTGACATTGTCGACAGCTTTGACCGCCAAGTTTTCCTTCTCATATTGCACGGAGAGTTCTTTGACCTCAAGCACGGTAAAGAGAGGTTAACAAAAAGACAAAAGGAAGTCAAACTTAACCGACGATCTCTAAAGCGTTACTGGCGGCCGTTAATTGAGAAGCATAATTGGCAAGCAGGTAGTCCGCCCTAAAAAGACTTGCCAGAATCGACTGCGTTATCAACCCGCTTTTTAATAACGCCTCAAAGGCTTCAACATTATCGAGCTCCGCCCAAAAGAGCCGCCAGTCGTTGTTTACTGTTCTAAGCGTGATAAAGGATGATCTTAGCGCCGCGTTTTTTTCTTCGAACGCGCCCCTGTCCCGCCAGAGTTCCACCAGATGAGCTCTGCCATCGATTTGGCTAGTTTGAATATGCGGCTCAACAATCCCAAGCCCTTCGCTAAAACACCAGCCGACATTTTTTCCGGAGATCACTTTGTTGACCCGGGTATAAATCCTCCCCCCCTTATTGTCCCGGGCAATTGTCCAGCCGCCCTCATACGCTTGCGGCTCGCCTGGCTTGGCAAGGGAAAAGATGAAACGGCGGTATATTTTTGATTCGGCCCGTTTTACTTTTCTGTCTTTGTCCTGGCGAGTCCACTTGACCTGCCACACCTGCCCGCCGGTCATTTTGTCCTTGACCGATTCGGCCAGGATGTCACCGTCCTCAACCGTTGGCACCAAAGGGGGATGTTTTAACTCCAACATTAATGCGTCGGGCCAAAAATACGCCCTTTTTATCCCTTTTTGAGTTCTGACTTTCCCGACGAGCTTTTTGCCAATGTATTCAGGAAACCGCCCCAGATAAATTGAATCTCCTGACTCGCCAATATCCATCGTAATCCGAACATAACCTAACCTATCAACAAGTCGCGGCGGCAAATAAAATTCTCTCTCCTCATTGCATTTGTCTTCTAAATAGCTCTTTAAGTCTTGAGCATAAATGCGCCGGCGCTGCATTGAGCCGGGCTCGGTCGCGGTGATGACCTTTGGCGGAATTAGCGGCGGCCAGTCCAACAGTTTGCCGTCGGCGCCGCGCTGGCGCTCCGACAACAACACTGTCTTCAAAAGAACTTTTGATTTCTTATCTCCTTTGTCGGAATTATAGAAACGGCCGATAAGCTGCGCGCCGTCTCTCGTTTCAGAGATTGCCGAAAAGACCATGGGATAACCGCTGAATCCATAGATTGGAATTCTTCGGCCATTTAAATTGTATTCAATGTAAGACCTTTCACTGTTCCACCAGCGGTTAACGTTCCACCACCTCTCCAGCCGCCGGCCGCCCAGCCCCTGGACTACCGCCTGCGCCGTAGCCCGATTATCCGCTTCAACCTGCGCTTTAGATTCCCGTTTAAATTGTTTTGGAATATCCAACAACAGCCAATTATCATCATTCGCCCTTTTTTCCGCCAGCAAAAAACGAAAACCGCACTTTTCCAACAGGCCTTCATCCAAATTATCGGCCCAGCCGTAAATGACTTTCCCGTCAAAGCCTTCGGCTATCCGCTCTTCACGGATCACCGCTCTAACTAAGTCGCCGTCGGTAAAACCGCGCGGCATTGGCAGAGCCGCCATTTTCCCCCGGCCGTTGGGGAGATCGATCTCTAGATCGAGTTGTCCTTTTCTTACATGCTCATTAACAATATAAATAGCATTTTGCGGTTTGTTGGCGGCCAAATATTCCCGGGCGGAAATCGCTGTCCTGCCTTCAATCAAGCGTGGCACGCGGCTTGCATAAACCCCTCTAACTGGCAACCCACTATATTCGATCATAATATACCACCATAGTTATCTCGCCAAAAGGAAATTAAAATTTCAGCGGTAAAAAGATTTTAGAGGCGGCGGGGGTTGAGTGTCTCTCTTAGGTTTTCCCCCACAAAATACAGAGAAAGCACAGTCAGTAAAATCAAAAACCCGGGAATGACCGACATCCAGGGGGCGTCAAAGAGATAGGCCTGCGAGTCCATCAGCATATTGCCCCAGGAGGCCATCGGCGGCTGGACCCCCAGGCCAAGGAACGAGAGCGCCGACTCGGTCAGGACCGCGCCGGCCATCCCTAGCGTGCCGGCTACGATGATCGGCGCCTGCGCGTTAGGCAGGATGTGCCTGAATATAATACGGAAATCAGAACAGCCGATAGCGCGGGCTGCCTCGACGTACTGGAGCTCGCGGATGCGCAGGAATTCGCCCCTCACCAGCCGCGCCACCCCCATCCAGGAGGTCAGCCCGATGACCGCCATTACATTATATATATTGGGGGTCAGCATGGCCTGGATGGCGAGGATCAAAAAGATCGAGGGAAAAGCCAGCATGACATCGACAAAGCGCATGATGGCCGAATCGAGCCAGCCGCCGTAATAGCCGGCCAGCGCGCCAAAGAGCGTGCCGATCAGGACCGAGATGACGACCGCCACAAACCCGACCGTCAGCGACACCCGCGCGCCGTGGAGCGCCCGGCTAAAGAGGTCGCGCCCCAGGTCATCGGTGCCGAAGAAATGGGCCAACGATGGCGCCGCGGTCTGGCTTGAGATTATCTCATCAGGTTGATATGGGGCGATGACCGGCGCCAGGATGGCCAGTAAAATAAAACCTACTAAAATTATTGAACCGATTTTAAATAATTTCATACCTTCATTTGACATTTGTCATTGGTCATTTGTCATTATCCGCGTAGCGGATTCGCGGGTCAACCAGCGAATAGCAGATGTCGGCGAGCAGGTTCCCGACAATGATCAACAGCGCGGAGAACATGACGATCCCCATGATGACCGGGTAGTCGCGGTTGCCGATGCTGGTGACGAAGTACTTACCCAGTCCGGGAATGCCGAAGACCTGCTCCGTAATAAAGGTACCGGTCACCAACCCGGCGAACA
>JAGVQF010000164.1 GCA_020051815.1 Candidatus Saganbacteria bacterium
GGGCAAAGTTGTGCCGGCCGATCTGCGCCTCGTCGAAGCCGCCCGCCTGCAGGCCGAGGAGGCCGCCCTGACAGGCGAATCGGTGCCGGTCGAAAAACATATCGAAGCCCTGCATGACGAGCATCTGCCTATCGGTGACCGGAAAAATCTGGCTTACAAAGGTACTTTCATCACCTACGGCCGCGGCTCCGGCATAGTTGTCGGGACCGGCATGGAGACGGAGCTTGGTAAGATCGCCTCCATGCTGCAGGAGGAAGAAGAGGTGAGGACGCCGTTGCAAAAGCGGCTGGCGACATTCGGCCAGGTCCTGACCTACGCGGTCTTTGCCATCTGCGGCATTGTTTTTGGCGTCGGTATCTTGCGGGGCGAGCCGCCCATCCTGATGCTGCTCACGGCCATCTCCCTGGCGGTCGCGGCCATCCCCGAGGCGCTCCCGGCCGTCGTCACCATCTCGCTGGCGCTCGGCGCCAAAAAATTGATCCAGCAGAACGCCCTGATCAGGAAACTGCCGGCGGTCGAAACCCTCGGCTCCGTTACATATATATGCTCCGATAAAACCGGGACATTGACCCTGAATAAAATGACCGTCGAGGAAACTTATCTTTTGGGACAGGAAACAGAGCGGCATTTTTTAACAGCGCTGGCCTTAAACAACGACGCGCAGGAAGACGCGGCCGACAATATCATTGGCGACCCGACCGAAGCCGCGCTTTTGCGGTTTGCCAAAGACAAAGGGTTCGATAAGAAAGTCGTCGAGAAAGATCTGCCCAGAACTGACGAGATCCCGTTCGATTCGGACAGGAAGTGCATGACGACTTTCCACAAAAAACCGGACGGCAAGTTTGTCTCTTATACTAAGGGCGCGATCGATGTCCTGCTTGATAAAGGCGTATCGGTCGATCGGGAAGCGGTCTCCCGGGTCAACGAGCGGATGTCGGCCGATGGCCTGCGCGTCCTTGGCATCGCCATGCGGGAATGGGAGTCGATGCCAGCCGATCTTTCGCCCGAAATTATTGAGAACGGCCTGGCCATCCTGGGTTTGGTTGGCCTGATGGACCCGCCCAGGGATGAAGCCAGAGAGGCGGTCGGTTTGTGCCGGAGCGCGGGGATCAGGCCGGTGATGATCACCGGCGACCATCCGATCACGGCCAGGGCGATCGCCCAGCGGCTCGGCATCATTGATGATGACGTTAAAGCGATCATGACCGGCCGGGAACTGGAAAAGCTCTCTCTCTCCGAGTTTGAGGAAAGGGTCGAGCATATCCGCGTCTACGCGCGGGTGGCGCCGGACCAGAAGCTGAAGATCGTCAAAGCCCTGCAGGACAAAGGGCAATTTGTCGCGATGACCGGCGATGGGGTCAACGACGCTCCCGCGTTGAAGAGGGCGGATATCGGGATCGCCATGGGCATCACCGGGACCGATGTGGCCAAAGAAGCGGCTCACATGATCCTGCTTGACGATAACTTTGCCACGATCGTCAAAGCGGTGCGGGAAGGCCGCAAGATCTATGACAACATCAGGAAGTTCATCAAATATCTTTTGACGACGAACTCGGGCGAGATCTGGACGCTCTTTCTCGCGCCGCTCGTCGGCCTGCCGATCCCGCTTTTGCCGATCCACATTCTTTGGATCAATCTGGTGACCGATGGCCTGCCGGCGCTGGCGCTCTCGGTCGAGCCGGGCGAGGGGAATGTGATGAGCCGGCCGCCCCGGCATCCGAAGGAGAGCATTTTTGCCCATGGGCTTGGCCTGCACGCCATCTGGGTCGGCCTTTTGATGGGCGCGGTGGTCTTATTTGTCCAGGCCTGGTCGCTCCAAACCGGGCACGCCCACTGGCAGACGATGGTCTTTACTGTGCTTTGCCTGACCCAGCTGGGGCACGTACTGGCTATCCGCTCGGAAAAGCAGTCGCTATTTAAGATCGGCCTCTTCTCCAACATGTATCTTTTTGGCGCCGTTGCCTTCACATTCCTGGCCCAGATGGCCGTGATCTACGTGCCGTTCTTCAATCCGATCTTTAAGACCCAGCCATTGAACCCCGACGAATTATTGATCGCGCTCGGCCTCTCATCGATCGTCTTTATCGCCGTGGAGATCGAGAAGTATTTTAAACGCCGTGCTATAATCTTCGCCCGGGAGAATTAGCGAATGAAAAATATTGTTGTTTGGTCCTTGCTGATTCTTTTGGCTCTTGCCGGCGTCTCTTTTGGCCAGCTCCCGACGCAAGAGGTCTCGATCATCGCCAAAAGATTTGAGTTCTTTCCAAATCCCCTAGTCGTCAAAAAAGGGCCGGTCAGGATCTACACGATCGGGGTCGACACGACCCATGGTTTTAATCTGCCCGCTTTTAAGGTCAACAAAGCGATCAAGCAGGGGGAGATCACGATGATAGAATTTAACGCAAATAAGACGGGTGAATTTAATTTTCGCTGTTCCGTCTTTTGCGGACTGGGTCATCCCGGCATGAAAGGGAAGCTTATCGTCCAGTGAAAATATGAGCTTATATTTTGACCACATGGCCAATACGCCCGTCGATTCCCGCGTCGTCGAGGCGATGCTCCCGCATCTAAGGGAAACCTTCGGCAATCCGCTCAACCTCCACGATTTTGGGGCGAAAACCGCCGCGGCGATCGAAGAGGCGCGGCAGAAAGTCGGCGATCTCATTGGGGCCAAGGCCCCCGAAATCATCTTTACTTCCTGCGGCACGGAATCGAATAATTTCGCGATCAAAGGCATTGCCAAAGCCAATGAAAAAAAAGGCAAGCACATAATTTCTTCCTCTATCGAGCATTTTTCAGTTCTTTATTCTCTAAAGGAGCTGGAAAAAGAGGGCTATAAGGTCACTTATTTGCCGGTTGATAAGTTTGGGGTGGTGAGTCCGGAGTCTGTCGCGGCCGCGCTGACGCCGGAAACGACCCTGGTCACGCTGACGCACGCCAGCAATGAGATCGGAACGATCGAGCCGGTCAGAGAAATAGCCGAAAAGGTTAAAGGGAAGGCGGTTTTTCATGTCGACGCGGTGCAAACGGCGGGGACTATTCCCGTCAATGTTGCCGAGTTAGGAGTTGATGCCTTGACCCTTTCGGCCAACCTTTTTTACGGCCCGACCGGCGTGGCCGCGCTTTATTTGAAAAAAGGGACACGGATACTTCCGTTCCTCCTGGGCGGGACGCAGGAAGAAGGCAAGCGCGCCGGCACGCATAATATCACGGGGATCGTGGGGATGGGGAAGGCGGCCGAGCTGGCGAAACTTGAGATGGAGGCCAACGCGAAAAAAATGATCCCCCTGCGGGATAAACTTTTAAAGAGCATTCCCGAAATGATAAATGATTATTTTGTCACCGGACACCCGACCCAGCGCCTGCCGGGCCACGCCAGCGGCTACGTCAAATATATCGAGGGGGAGTCGATGTCGATGTTCCTCAATATGGAGGGGATCGCCATTTCAACCGGCTCGGCCTGCGTTTCTAAAGCGCTCAAGGCCTCGCACGTGGTCGTGGCGATCGGGGTCAGCCCCGAGGATGTGCACGGCTCCGTCGTCCTTTCGCTGGGCAAGGACAACGCAATGGCCGACATCGACCTCTTTTTGGAGAAATTCCCGCCGATCGTCGAGCGCCTGCGGCAAATGTCCCCACTGCATAAATAAAAGGAGCCAAAAATGGATAAAGAAAAATTCACGATCGTGGTCTTTTCGGGTGATCTGGATAAAGTGCTGGCGGCTTTTATCCTGGCGACGACCTCGGCCTCAATGGGGATGGAAGTAGACATGTTCTTCACTTTCTGGGGGTTAAACGTCCTGCGCAAGAAAAAATTGACTAGCGGCCGGAATATCCTGCAAAAGATGATGAACTTTATGAACAAGGGCGGGGCGGACCGGCTGCCGCTCTCCAAGTTCAACATGCTGGGCCTGGGCCCGATGATGATGAAGATCATGATGAAACAGTCCAAGGTTCCCTCGATCGAGGAATTCGTCAAGCTGGCGAAAGACCTCGGCGTAAAGATGACCGCCTGCACGACGACGTTCAGCTTTATGGGCTTCCAAAAAGACGATTTTGTGGATGGGATCGACGCTTACGCGGGCGCCGCGACTTTTCTGCAGCTGGCCAGGGAAAGCAAGATCAGCTATTTTATTTAATTAACAATTAACAATTTCTCAATTAACAACAATGAATAGTTATTTATTAAGGTATTGATAATGAAATTTGATATTAGAGAAAGAGCTAAAAAGTTTGCTATCAGGGTCATTATGTTGATCAAAAAGCTTCCTAAAGATGTTGCAGGGTATGCATTGGGTGGTCAATTGATTCGTTCCGGGATTTCCATCGGTGCTAATTTGGAAGAAGCTGATGCCGCGTCCTCACGGAAAGACTTCTTCCATAAGGTTTCCATTTCTTACAAAGAGGCCAAAGAATCGCGCTATTGGTTAGAATTGATTTTGGAATCGAATATATTCAATCACCGCGACAATATTAAAGAATGCGAAGAATTGCAAAAAGAGTCCGTTGAGCTTTCGAAAATATTATTTTCAATTGTTAGAGGGAAAGAAAAGGAGCTCTAATATTAATGTCGCCGCAGGCGACACATCGTTGTTAATTGTGGTCATTGTTAATTGTTCATTAAGGGAGGATATTATGAAAGCTGACGTTACTTTAGATTGTTTTGGACTGCTTTGCCCCATGCCGATTATCTCAACGTCGCAGAAGATCAAGGAGTTGAAAATAGGCCAGATACTCGAGGTGACGGCGACGGACGAGGGGATCAAGGCCGATATGCCGGCCTGGTGCAAGGCGACCGGGCAGGAATGCCTCGGGGTCGAAGAAAGAAACGGCGAGTTTTTCGCTTACGTGAGGAAGGTTAAGGAATGATAACTTCCACAGCCCTCACCCGCTGACACTTAACCGTCCCCCCTCTCCCAGAGGGAGAGGGGGATTTGCAAGGCAAGAAAAACACAAAATCTATGCGAATGAAACGGATCAAGCGCGATTTTGCTCGACAATTGAGACAGAGAGAAACCCCAGTGGAAGAAAAAGTTTGGGAGCTTTTGAGAGACAAACGTCTTTTCGGTCTTAAGTTCAGGCGTCAGCATGTGGTTGAAGGTTTTGTTGTTGATTTTTATTGTTCAAAACATAAATTTGTAGTCGAACTCGATGGCGGAATACATAATGAAAAGATATCCCCGCCGCTTGCGGCGCGGGTA
>JAGVQF010000060.1 GCA_020051815.1 Candidatus Saganbacteria bacterium
GGAGCCGCCGGTCACGTTAAAGATAATGCCCTTGGCGCCGGTGATCGTTTCTTCCAGGAGAGGCGAGGAGATGGCCGCTTCGGCCGCCTCGGTGGCGCGGTTCTCGCCCGAGCCGGTGCCGATCCCCATCATGGCGGAGCCGGCCTCGAACATGATCGTGCGCACGTCGGCAAAGTCCAAGTTAATTAAGCCCGGGACGGTAATCAGGTCGGAGATACCTTTGACCCCTTGGCGCAGAACATCATCAGCGATCTTGAAGGCCTCGATGATCGAAGTTTTTCTCTCAACCACCTGGAGGAGTTTGTCGTTAGGGATAACTATGAGGGCGTCGACTTTTTCTTTGAGGAGGGCGATGCCCGATTCGGCCTGGGAGATGCGGACCGGACCTTCAAAGCGGAACGGCCGGGTCACCACACCGACGGTGAGACAGCCCATTTCTTTAGCGACTTCGGCGATGACGGGCGAGGCCCCGGTGCCGGTGCCGCCGCCCATGCCGGCCGTTAGGAAAATCATGTCGGCGCCCTCGAGCGCGATCTTGATGTCGTCTTTGCTTTCTTCCGCGGCTTTCTGGCCGACCTCGGGATTGGAGCCAGCACCAAGACCCCGAGTCAGCTTCATGCCGAGCTGGAGTTTATGGTCCGCCAGAGAAACATTCAACGCCTGCAGGTCGGTGTTACAGCCCCAGAACTCGACGCCCTTGACGCCGCCCGAGATCATCCGGTTGACCGCGTTGGTACCGCCGCCGCCGATGCCGAAAACCTTGATCGTCGCGAAACCCTGGCCCTGGCCGTTGCTGCTAACCATAGCTAACATTTTACCACACTATTTATATTTGACAACCGGGTTGTCGGGGTAGCGGACATCGATGTATTCGACGGCCGACCACTTGCCATTAACTTGTGATAAGAGCGCCTTGAAAATGTCCATCTTGCGCCTGACGTCCTCGTTGCGGCCGAGCTTGACCAGCAGGATATCATCAAGCGAGAAGCTGATCTTTTCAAAGCCGCCGGGAGTGAGCTGGAGGCGCCGCGAGCCGAGCAGGCTCGAGAGCTCGGCGATGATATCGACGATCAGGGCGGAGGCGCGGGGAGCGATCCGCTCCTCGCCCTCATATTCCGACGCGCCGATGCCGGAGATGACCGGCAGATCGGTCATGTTGGCGACATTAAGGGTCAGGTTAGGGTTCCGGTTCAGGATATAGCCGGCGTCATCTATGATCGCCGATTTATTTTCAAAGAGCAGAACGGCGATCGGCTTCCTTTCTTCGATCTTGATGATGACGGTGCCGGGCGGGATGCGGTAGAGATGAAAACTTTTGATGGCCGTGATCTTTTTTAGGTTTTCGCGCGTCCGGGCGAAGCTGGTCAGGAAAAGATTTTCGGCGATCGGCACCCCCGAGAGGTCCCTGATCTCATCAGGCGAGAGCATCTGCGTGCCGCCGACCGCCACGTCGGTGATCCGCCAGATCGGCAGGGAAAGGAAATAATATGATCCGACCGAAATGATCAGGATGAGGAAAAGGACCAGGAATAGGCGTAAGCGCAGCGGCAGTTTCTGCCGCGGGCGTTTCTGTTTAGTACGCGCTCTCAAGGATTTTTACCACGAGCTCGTCGAAGGAGATGCCGGCGCTTTCCGCCTCGGCCGGCAGGTCGGACTGCTCGGTCATGCCGGGGATCGAATTGAGCTCCGTGACATAGGGAATATGGTCCGATGACGAGACGATCATATCGACGCGCGAAACGCCCCAGCAGCCCAGCGCCTGATGCGCGGCCAGCGCCGTGGCCTGGACTTTTTCGTAAAGCGGCTTGGGCAGGCGGGCCGGCAGGATGAATTCGGTCAGCCCAGAAGTATATTTGGCCTCGAAATCGTAGAAGTCCCGGCGGGGCACCAGCTCGAGGACCGGCAGGGCTTGCAGGTCTTCGGTCCGGCCGATGACGCCGACCGTCACTTCACGGCCTTTAATAAATTCCTCCACAAAAACATCTTTATAATCTCTGACGGTCTTCTCCAGCGTCCTTGCGAGGTCATCCTCTTTTTTGATGATACTGACGCCGAGACTTGACCCTTCCGAGACCGGTTTGACGACCAGCGGGAAGGGGAATGTCCGCCTTAATTTTTCAGAAACTTTCTTGATGTCG
Source organism: Candidatus Saganbacteria bacterium (assembly GCA_020051815.1). Classification (GTDB taxonomy): domain Bacteria; phylum Margulisbacteria; class WOR-1; order O2-12-FULL-45-9; family XYB2-FULL-48-7; genus 2-01-FULL-53-15. The sequence goes on from JAGVQF010000060.1 coordinate 2,139, forward strand.
GTGGCCGGATCGATCAGCGCGTAGCGCGGCGTCGGGATCCCCGCGGCGTCAAGGATGCGCTTGGCGGCCAGCTTGTTCATGGCCAGCGCCGAGGCCAGGACCTTTGAGCCGGTGTAGGGGATATTGGCGATCTCGAGCAGGCCCTGGACCGCCCCATCCTCGCCGAAGCGACCGTGGAGGGCGATGTAGACGAGATCGATCTTTTTCTTTTTGAGCGTTGCGATCAGATTGTCTTCGAGATCAAGTTTGATGACGTCGAATTTCTGCTTCTTAAGCGAGTCGAACACGCGCTGGCCGGAGCGCAGGGAGACGTCCCGCTCGCCCGACCGCCCGCCGCAGAGGACGGCGATCTTTTTGCTTTTGAGGGATTTCATTCTTTAATTTTACCACGAAGACACGAATACAAAAAGGGGCACGAAGAGAGAAATTTTAGCGGTTCTTCGGCAACCAGTGGATTTCCAAAATATCTTCAAGGCTTTTGAATTCATTGTCGCCAGTAACGATAATAGCCTTTTTAATTGAGGCGGTAGCCGCCACAAAAGCATCGGCGAACGAAAGCTTGTTTTCTGCCTTGATCCGGCCGGCAACCATGGAGAGCTCCTCGTTGGCGTTGATCAATTTTATCGGCCAGAGTTTTACCAGAGAAATCGCTTTATCGGCGCTGACAGCCCCATATTCACGGTAAATTATGTAATATAGCCCGCCTAAGTTGACGGTGTTTAAAAAAATCGCGGAATTATATTTATAGGCATTCCAGAGAATAGTTCTGACTTTTTGCCAGCCCGGTTCTTCTTTGAGATAGGTCAGCGCGGCATAAGTGTCCAGGACGAAACGGGCTTTATTTTTTCTTTCGCTCAAGCCGGAGCTCCTCTCTTCTCGCGGCGCGCAGGAGCTCCCGCGTTGATCGCCCGCCCTTTAAAAATCCTTTGGCTTCGTCAATGGGGCTTTTAATGGAGATCGGAATGATCACGATCTCGCCCCCGATATCCATAAGCTCAACGGTCGAGCCCGGTTCGATATTGTATCTCTCTCTTAGTTCCACGGGGATAACGATCTGTCCCTTTTGCGATAATTTGGTCGTCATCATGACTTAGCCTCCTGATAGGTTTTACTTTTGTTTAAAGTTTACTACCTGACTGTCA
>JAGVQF010000070.1 GCA_020051815.1 Candidatus Saganbacteria bacterium
CGGCGATCGATGCCGGGGCCGATGACGTTTTGCCCGAAGAAACGACGATCGAGGTCGTGACCAGTACCGAGGATTTTGAAAAGGTCAGGGACGCGCTCGGCAAGGCCGGTTTTGTCCCCGCCACGGCGGAGATCACCATGCATCCCTCGACGACGGTCAAGCTGGTCGGCGAGGCGGCCCAAAAGGCCCTGAAGTTGATCGGTAATCTGGAAGATAACGACGATGTCCAGGCGGTCCACGCCAATTTTGATATCTCCGACGCCGAGATCGAACGCATCTCAAAGATTTCATGAAGATCGCCTTCGACCTCCATGTCCACACTGTCGCCTCCGGCCACGCTTATTCCACGTTAGAAGAATACGTCCGCCAGGCCAAAAAGATCGGGCTGGAAGGGTTTGCCATCGCCGACCACGGCCCGGCCATGCCGGGCGGCCCCCATTATTACCATTTTTCCAACATGCGCATGATCCCGCGGGTGATCGAAGGCATCAAGGTCTTGAGAGGCATCGAGGCGAATATCATCAATGAACAGGGTGAAATCGACATGAAAGCCGAAGACCTCAAATGGGGCGAGCTCGATATCGTCATGGTGGCGATGCACCCGCGTGTCGGCTACGAAGAAGGCCTGGGCGAGGAAAATAACACCGAAGTACTCATTAAAGCCATGCAAAATCCGATCGTCAACGTCGTGGCCCATCCCGGCAATCCCCGGTATCCGGTCAAGATCAAAGAGACCGTCGCGGCGGCCAAGGCGGCCGGCGTGGTGATCGAGATCAATAACAGTTCCGACCTTTCCCGCCCTGGCAGTCGTGAGCGTTGTCTCGAGGTCGCGCGCGAAGTGAAACGGCAGGGTTGGAAAGTGGTGCTGGGCACCGATTCGCATATCTCGAGCATGCTGGGCGTCTTTGACAGCGCCCTCAAGCTGATCAAAGAAGCCGGCCTGACGGAAGATGACGTGGTCAATACTTCATGGCCAAAAATAGAAAAATATCTGCTTTCCAAAACAAGGTCTTTGAAATGTTAGCCAAGAGGATCATTCCCTGTCTTGACGTGACCGAAGGGCGCGTCGTCAAAGGGACAAAGTTCGTCGATCTCAAAGACGCCGGCGACCCGGTCGAGCTGGCGGCCATCTATGATAAAGAGGGGGCCGACGAGCTGGTTTTTCTCGATATCACTGCATCTTCGGACAAACGCTACATCATGCTTGAGGTCGTCAAAAAAGTCGCCGAAACGATCTTTATCCCTTTCACCGTCGGCGGCGGGATCAACGATGTCGAGACGATGAGGGAGCTGCTCGCCGCCGGGGCCGACAAGATCTCCGTCAATACGGCGGCGGTCAAAGACCCCAACCTCATCAAGGCCGGCGCGGAAAAATTTGGCAGCCAGTGCATTGTTCTCGCAATAGATGCCCAAAGGGTCAAGGGTCAAGGGTCAAGTGGCAAGTGGGAAGTTTATACGCACGGCGGCAGGACGCCGACCGGGCTCGATGTGGTCGAATGGGCGAAAAAGGCGGTCAAGCTCGGCGCCGGGGAAATATTACTGACCAGCATGGATCAGGACGGGACCAAGGCCGGTTATGAACTTGAATTGACGCGGGCCGTGGCCGACGCGGTCGAAGTCCCGGTCATCGCTTCCGGCGGCGCGGGGAATAATCAGCACGTTTATGAAGCGTTTGTTAAAGGCAAGGCGGACGCGGCATTGTTAGCTTCGATTCTTCATTACAAAGAAATGACGATAAAGGAGATCAAGAATTATCTTGGCGATCGGGGGATTACCGTAAGGAGATAATGACGAATTACGAATGACGAATGACGAATTAAGGTTAATAAGTTCAGAATTAAACAAATACTTGCCAAAAAATGGGAAGCTGGCGAAGGCGATGCGGTATTCTATCTTTGCCGGAGGCAAGAGATTTCGTCCGATACTTTGTTTGGCTACGGCAAAAACTCTGGGCTGTTCGGCCAAAAAAATCCTGCCCTTTGCCTGCGCGGTCGAGATGATCCACACTTTCACCCTCATCCACGACGACCTGCCGGCCATGGACGATTCCGACCTGCGTCGCGGCAAACCCGCCTGCCATAAGGTCTTCGGCGAAGCGGTCGCGATCCTGGCGGGCGACGCGCTCAACACACTGGCTTTTAAAATCATTTCCAGCCAACCCGAAGCCTCCAGGGTCTTGGCCGAATCCTTACTGACGGTGGTGGAGGGGCAGGCGGCCGATATTGAATCAAAGAAAAAGAAAATATCCGTTTCGGGCCTGAAAAAGATCCACAGCTGGAAGACGGCGGCGCTGCTCAAGGCCTGCGTGCGCGGTGCGGCCCTGATCTGCGGCGCTGCGCCTAAAAAGATCGCCGCTTTAACGGAATATGCCGAGCATCTCGGTCTTGCCTTTCAGGTCGCCGATGATATACTTGACGTGACGGCGACGCGAGAAAAGCTCGGTAAACCGGTCAAAGCCGACATCGGCAAGGGTTTTCCCCATCTGATCGGGCTGGAACGATCGAGAAAACTGGCGGCAGACGAAAAGATCAAGTCCATAAAAGCATTGGTCGGGTTTGGCTCGCGAGCCGACAGCTTGAGGCAAATAGTCAACCAATATGTTTTATCCTGACGAAAAAGAGTTTATAAAGCTCTCCAAAAAAGGTAATCTCATCCCGGTCTACAAAGAGATCGTGACGGACCTCGAGACGCCGGTCTCCGCTTTTAAAAAAATTGAATCCGAATATTCCTTCCTGCTTGAGTCGATCGAAGGCGGCGAAAAGATCGCCCGCTATTCTTTTCTTGGGACATGCCAGAAGTCACGGGTCACGAGTCCCGAGTCGTTCGAAGAGATCAGGAAGTTTTTAAAACAATATAGAGCGGTGCCGGTCCCGGGCTTGCCGCGCTTTTACGGCGGCCTGGTCGGCTACGTCAGTTACGACGCCGTCCGGCTGATCGAAGATATACCAGACAAAAATCCCGATGAGCTCAAGCTGCCGCTGATGCAATTCATGCTGGCTGATACCGTGCTGGCTTTTGACCACATCAAGCATAAAATTTTGATCATTGCCAACGCGCATGTTGCCGGCGATCCGAAAAAAGCTTATAAGCTGGCCTGCAAGCGGATAAGGGAGATGGAAAAGAAGCTGAACCGCCGGCTGGGTGCCGAGAGCGAGGAGCTGGCAGTCCCGTCCGTCTCGTTCGCCAAATTTAAGGCGAAGTCGAATGTGACGCAGGCCGAATATGAAGCGATGGTGAGAAAAGCCAAAAAGTATATCAACGCGGGCGATGTCATCCAGGTCGTGCCATCGCAGCGTTTTACAACCGAGCTGGCGGCCGAGCCTTTTGATGTCTATCGGCGCCTGCGCGTCTTTAACCCTTCGCCTTATATGTATTATTTAAAGCTTGGCCCCGTCAAGATCATCGGCTCTTCGCCCGAGGTCATGGTCCGCTTGGAAAAAGGGCAGGCGACGGTCCGGCCGATCGCCGGCACCCGGCCGAGGGGCAAATCGGATGAAGAAGACAAGAAGCTGATGTTGGAACTTTTGGCCTCTAAAAAGGAGCGGGCGGAGCACGTCATGCTGGTCGACCTGGGCCGCAACGACCTAGGCCGGGTCTGCGACTTTGGCAGCGTCAAAGTGACCGAAGAGATGGTGATCGAAAAATATTCGCACGTCATGCATATCGTCAGCAACGTGACCGGCAAGCTGCGCCGGAACATGGATGCCGTCGATCTCATCAAAGCGACGTTCCCGGCGGGGACGGTCTCCGGCGCCCCCAAGGTGCGCGCCATGGAGATCATCGATGAGCTTGAGAACGTCAAGCGCGGGCTTTACGCCGGCAGTGTCGGCTATTTCAGTTTCTCCGGCGATCTCGATACCGGCATCGCTATCAGGACGATCCTGGTCCGGGGTAAGAAGGCCTATATCCAGGCCGGCGGCGGCGTTGTGGCCGATTCCGATCCAGGGAAGGAATACCAGGAAACGGTCAACAAAGCCCGTGCGCTGATCGCCGCGGCCGAACTTTAACCATGATCAATTTTCGGATGCTCAAGCTCTCCGACCCCTGGCTCTGGTTTAGTGCCGCCGCGCTCATCATTATCGGTTTTGCCGCCATCACGAGCACGACCTATAATTCGCAGATCAAGCTTGACCTCGACCCTTTCTATTTCGTTAAACGCCAGTTCATTTCCCTCCTGCTGGCCTTTGTTGGCCTCGGGCTGTTCACTTACTTCGATTACAAGCATTTAAAAAAGGCCGCGCTCTTCCTTTACGGTTTTACCATGTTGCTTTTAGTTGTGATCCTCTTTACCGGCTCAAGCGCCCAGGGAGCCCAGCGCTGGCTTCAGCTGGGGCCTGTTTCTTTTCAGCCCTCCGAGCTGTCAAAACTGACGCTGATCGTGGCCCTGGCGGCATTTTTCAGCGAGCGCAAAAAGATCGAGAATTTCTGGCAGGCCGGCTATCTCCTGGCGCTCGTCGGGCTTCCCTTTAGCCTGATCTTTAAACAGCCGGATCTGGGCACCGCTCTCGTCTTTGTGGCGATCCTTCTCGGCATGCTGGCGGCCTCCGAGGCCTCGCAGCGGCTCCTGATCTTTCTCGTGACGCCTATCATCTCGATCGTCCTGCGGCCGGTCATCTATCTGTGGGGCCTGTATTTAATGGTCATCGCTCTCGTCCTTTTTCTTACCCGCTCCAAACTGCGTGACTGGCTGCTCATCCTGGGGATCAATATCGCAGTCGGTGTCGCTTTTCCTTTTCTCTGGGGTATGTTAAAGACGTATCAGCGGCAGCGCGTCCTGGCCTTCCTTAATCCGGCGGCCGATCCCTACGGCGCTGGCTATCACACTCTGCAGAGCATGATCGCCGTTGGCGGCGGCGGTTTTTTCGGCAAGGGTTTTATGCACGGGACGCAGACCCAGCTCCAGTTCATCCCGGAACAGCACTCCGACTTTATCTTTTCGGTCATCGCCGAAGAATTCGGCTTCATCGGCGCCGCCTTGGTCCTCGGCCTCTTTGCCATCCTCATCTGGCGGGCTATCTCGATCGCGCTCGAGTCGCGCGACCTCATCGGTAAACTGCTGGCTTCGGGGATCGCGGTCATGATCGGCTTTCACGTCTTTGCCAATATGGGGATGGTGATCGGCATCCTGCCGGTCGTAGGCATTCCTCTGCCGTTCATGAGCTTCGGCGGCACGTCGCTTTTTGTCGGCTTGTCGAGCATCGGCATCCTGCAGAGCATCTCGATGCGCCGGCACAAGATCATCTTCTAGAGCTTGAACTTCGCTTCCTTGACCTCGGTCGCCTCAAACGTCTCTTTGCCGATCGAGATGACGACCTGCCGGGCGGCCAGCCAGTCTTCACCTTTTTTCATGAAAACGTTGCCGGAGAGGGTCAGCACTTCGTTCTTGTCGTCATAGGCGGCCGTATCCGACTTGGCTTCTTTGCCTTTTTGCGACACTACGACTTCGCCGGAGGCCCGGGCGTCGCCGGTCTTGGTCGAAAATATTATCTGTTCGGCCGTGACGATCGTTTTCCCGCCCAGCAATTCTTTAGCGTCCGGGCCGCGCAGTTTGGCAATTGTCCCTGCCTTGAGCAGGGCGCCGCCTTTTTCGAGCACCGTCTTTGTCCGGCCTCTCATGACCAAAGTGTTTTGCCGTCTGGAATAGAGCCCTTCATCGGCTACCGACAGTTTTTTCCCCTGAACGACCTCCAGGCTGCCGGCCAGGGCGATATCCTTATCCTCGTCCTGGTAAAAATCGGCGCGATCGCTTTTGAAGCGCGTCCGGAGCCCGCCTTCCTGCAGGCTGAACCGCGCGCCGGCGGCGGTGCTGAGCATTTCTGTCTCGGAGTTATATTCGGCGGTGCCGATGATCGCCAGGCCGTTCGGCCGGATAACTTTGAATTCGGCAGGGAAGTATGCTCTTTTGCGCCCGAGATCGATAATGATGCTATCGGCGCGGACCAGGTCGCGTTTGAGCCGGAAAACGACCTTGCCGCCGGGGCCGGAGGCCGTGATCAATTCGGCGCGCCGCTCAACCTCGACCGATGGGGCGGCCAGCCGCCTGATCGTGAGTTTGCCCTTAGTGTAGATCTCACCGCGCGACACATTATATAAGTGGCTGGGTCCCTGGTTTTTTGCCGTCCAACCGCTTTCGGCAAAAAATTCCCATGATTTCTTGCCATCTTTCCGGCCTTCGACCCTGGTTTTTTTGAATTCGGCGATCTTTTCTTCTTTGCCCGGCTCAAAAAAAACCGATTCGCGGGGGGCGATCAGGTAATAGGCGAGGCCGAGCACAAGGAGCGAGAAAATTGCGGCCGCGTAAACGATCTTCCAGGCAAGATTTTCATCCACATTTTTATTATAGCACGAGCAAAACTTTTGTGATATAATTTGCTGGTAAATATTTCTGAAGGAGGAACTTGGCAATGGCAAAGGTTAAGGTTGGGATCAATGGTTTCGGGCGGATCGGCCGGCAGGTACTGCACGCGATGGTGGAGAAGGGCGTCCTGGGCAAAGAAGTCGAGGTCGTGGCGGTCGTTGATATCTGCACCGACGCGAAATATTTCGCTTATCAAATGAAGTATGATTCTATCCACGGGCGGTTTAAGGGCGCGATCTCGACCGAAGGCGAAGATGTCCTGGTTATCAACGGCAATAAAATTAAATGCTTGATGGCCGCCAAAGATCCCAGCGGCATCCCCTGGAAAGACCACGGCGTGGAGATCGTCATTGAATCGACCAGTCTGTTCCAGGACGCCGAAAAAGCCAGGGGCCACATCACCGCCGGCGCCAAAAAAGTCGTGATCACCGCCCCGGCCAAGGGCGACGGCAAGACGATCGTGATGGGCGTCAACGACGGTGAATACGATCCCGGGAAGCATGATGTCATCTCCAACGCCTCCTGCACCACCAACTGCCTGGCCCCCGTTGTCCATGTCCTGGTCAAAGAGGGGATCGGGATCGAGACTGGCCTGATGACAACGATCCACGCTTATACGGCGACGCAGAAAACTGTCGACGGCCCGTCGAAGAAAGATTGGCGCGGCGGCCGGGCGGCGGCGATCAATATCATCCCTTCGACCACCGGCGCGGCCAAGGCGGTCGGCGAAGTTCTGCCCGTCACCAAAGGTAAATTGACCGGCATGGCTTTCCGCGTCCCCACGGCCGATGTCTCTGTTGTCGACCTGACTTTTCGCTCAACCAAGGATACTTCGATCGAAGAGATCGATGCGCTGTTGAAGAAAGCCTCCCAATCCTATCTCAAGGGGATCCTTGGGGTGGCCGACGAAGAGGTCGTCTCGACCGATTTTATCCATGACAACCGGTCGTCGATCTACGATTCGCTGGCGACGCTGCAAAACAACCTGAAGGGCGAAAAACGCTTCTTCAAGATCGTTTCCTGGTACGACAACGAGTGGGGCTATTCCTGCCGGGTCGTTGACCTGATCAATCTGATAGCCAGCAAGCAATAAATCCCGATGGCGAAGCAAACGATCGAGGATATCAAAGAGCTGAAAGGGAAAAAGGTCCTCGTTCGCGTCGATTTCAACGTGCCGCTGGACGATAAGCAAAATATCACCGACGACACGCGCATCCGGGCGGCCCTGCCGACGATCACCTATCTCAGCCAGAAAGGGGCCCGGGTCATTCTCGTTTCGCACCTTGGCCGGCCCAAAGCCGGGCCCGAAGAGAAACTCCGCCTGTCGCCAGTCGCCAGTCGCCTGTCGGAGCTCTTAGGCAAACCGGTCGCCTACGTCAGAGACAGCATTGGGCCCGAAGTTGAAGTCGCGGTCGCCAAACTGCAGCCCGGCGAAGTTCTTCTGCTGGAAAACGTCCGTTTTTACAAGGAAGAAGAAAAGAACGATCCCGCGTTCGCCAAGAAGCTGGCGTCGCTGGCCGATGTTTATGTCAACGACGCGTTCGGCACGGCCCACCGCGCCCACGCCTCGACCGAAGGAGTGACCAAATATCTTAAGGGTTACGCCGGTTTTCTTATGGAAAAAGAGATCAATTTCCTGGGGCAGTTATTGGAAAATCCGGCCCGCCCGTTC
>JAGVQF010000114.1 GCA_020051815.1 Candidatus Saganbacteria bacterium
AGGAAGGTGATAGTTAATCCCTTGAAGGGGATATTTTTTTGCCAGGGGGGGGTCAAAATCAGGCGGTCAGGGGGGTCAAAATTAAGCGGTCATTGACAAAACCGAGATATGACCGTGAGTTAAAAACCGTAATATCGGAAACAATAGACGTTTCGGGCATCGATGTTATCATTTTCGAAGGGCTCTACGCCATTGCGAACACGCAGCGGCTTGGCAATCTTCGTGAATTCATCGACCTGCCGATCTATTTGTCTGCCGGCCTCGATGATATAAAAGAATGGAGATACGAACAGGAAAGAGAAAAGTCCCACCCCCGGACACCCGAGCAAATGGATCGCCATTGGACGGAAGGCATATTGCCTGACTTGATAAATAATATAGCGCCGTCAATCAAAAACGCGAGATTTGTTATTGAAGTGGAGTCGGATCATTCCTTTATAATCGAAAGGACTTAATTCAATCCGGTTAGGCCTTTCCGCGCTAATGGTTGAAAGCTGTTTACTTGGGCGAGATAGCGGCATCTAACAGCCAGGTATTTCCTTGGAATTTGCCCAATTTTACAATTACGTTCAAAAATTCAGGGAAATGTCCAAGCAGAGGGGCGATCAGCTCAACCTTGTACCGGGCGGCAGAGTTGCTCAAAACACATAGCGCCACGGCTAAATTAGTTATCTCCGGTTGAGCCATCAAGGGCAGGCGCCGATCCAATTCATCTTTTAAGCCTTTTTCCGATAAAGCCTCGATCGACCGGGTCCATTTTTTTTGGCCTTCAAGCAGGCCTTTTATTCGCTCACCCTCTTTGACAGGAAAGCCCCTGGGAATGAATGTCTCATAAAGATCAACCCCCCGCAGGATTAGTTTGTCGCCTTCAGCATCAATAAAAGATCTATGTATTTTGGAATCGCTTATACTCACTCCCCCGTAAATATGTGCGCCATAAATAAGACTGTTGGCCGCGCGGATCTCGGCTGCCGCCTGATTAATAGGGAAAAACCCGCGTCGCCCACCTGGGAATATCTTTTCTGGCGAAAAGGGCGCCAAATAAGAATCACACATAGCCACGTCCTTTAGCTCGGTATAACCGGATAGAGCGCTGTTTCTCAAGAGCATCACCTGGCTGGCCGGGTCATCTTCTTTTATCAATCGGCTGGCCGGACCGATACTCGAGTCCTCATCCAGCCAGATTTGTCCCGCAAGCTCAATTTTTGGGTCCCGCAAACTCTCCACCCTAAAAAACGACCGGTTGATGAAATTGCTGAAGAAACCCTTCAAAAAGTTTGGGGCCGTGTCGTCATCCAAAGGGGGGGCGATCCGCTGGATCACCAAAGTGAGATTGTTATGAGAGAGCCTGGCCAGATCAATAAAATTCTGCGCCACGGCCGGGGCGACGTCATGACGATTTGAATTTAGCGGCGACCAGCTCGCCGCCTCGTTTTGATGAGACAGAATGCTTATCTGCGGAGGGCGGACAAAGACCTTTGATGGACTGATGGCTTTCAGCATTTTACTCCTTTTCCCTGCAATGATTTATCCTGAACTATTTTCCATAATTTCACGCGATTTCTTACTGCACGAAAAGTGAAATTTTACGGTCATTTTAACGATATATATGTGAGGAGATGATAGTATGGACAGCACCAGACGAGTTGAGTGCGGCGCCTCACCTTCCATCCGGAGGCCGGCAAGCTTCTTTCGCAACAGGATTGCGCTGGGCCTGAAACGCTACCAGCCAGGTAGTCTGCCGTCGGTTGGCAATCATATTGTTAATCACGAAACGGATATCCGCCCGCTCCGCCTGCCGGAGCTCAATGAGCTTGAGTTCAAAAGCGACCTGGACGGCTATTTGGTCAGCCAGGGGATCGAAGATAGAGATATCGGCCTTAAAATATCATTTGGGGCCAAAAATGAACTTACCGATATCTCTTTAATGCTGGGGGATGTAAGTCCCGCCAAGAAAAACGAGCTGCTCGATCAATTTAGATCTTCTATCCGCCTGATCGATGACGAGTTAAAGTTTACCGCCGCCTCTCCCGCTGCCGCCGCCAACGTCCACGATCCTTTCCGCGCGGACAATTTTGGCGACCTGATCGGGCATCTTAAAATAGTCAGTCATTTATTCGGCAATGCCCAGGGCTATATCAGCAAAGAAACTCTCAAACTGACGATCGAAGGAATAGAATTCTATTGCCGCCTCGAGACAAAACCCAATGAGCACGTGACAATCAATTGGGCCGTCGACGAAGCTAAACATCCGAGGATGATCAGCCTCATCTATGGGCCGGATCACATTGCTTTTTATAGATTGGTATTCTATCCGACGCTGATGGAATATTTTAAGCAAAAGGGGGAGCTGCATCCCGAAGACAAAAAGGTCCTAGGTCAAATGGGGCACCGCGGCCAAACAATCCTATTCAATTCTGACCTGGCTCTATTACCCAACAGTAAATACGCGAACCATACCCTGGCCGAATTTTACAGCCAGGTCAGTAAATCGAAAAAACCGCCGATCAAAATGCTCCACCCCTCCGGCGCGGTCGTCGATTTTTACTACTGGGGTGGCGACATCTGGGCTTTGCTGTCGGCAAAAGACATCGCTTTGACCAGGGAAACCGTCGGCGATATTGAACAGCTTGCCTCTGAGGCGAATGTGCAACCGGGCAGGATCGGCGTCCTCTATCCCCTGCTGGAAAGCCCTCTCCCTTTACAGTCAGCGCTTTGATCATATAACTCCGGCCAGTTTCTCGTCACATATTGAACTCAAGATTTGAATCTGTTAAAATGGCCTCAATGGATATCTTCTCCAAGGAGCCGGATTATTTATCAATTCCCTATGAGGAAATCGCCCGGATCGCCTCAAACTGCACCAAGTGCCGCCTCTCCAAAAAAAGGACCAGAGTAGTTTTTGGTCACGGGCCCGTCCCCTGCGACCTGATGCTGATCGGCGAAGGACCGGGCGCCGAAGAAGACCTGCAGGGCCTCCCCTTTATCGGCCGGGCCGGACAACTGCTTACCCAAATTCTCGCTTCGGTCGGCATCAAACGCCCCGATGATATTTACATCACCAATACCGTCAAGTGCCGCCCGCCCGAAAATCGCGCGCCGCAAGATGACGAACAGGCGGCCTGCGCCCCCTACCTCGAAGCGCAGATCAAGTATATTAATCCAAAAATAATCCTTTTAGCCGGCTCGCCGGCCGTCAAAGATGTGCTGAAAACTGATGAGCCGATCACCAAGATCCGCGGTAAGTGGTTTAAGCTGCCGGGCACCGAGATCGCCGTCATGCCGCTCTTTCACCCCGCCTACCTCCTGCGCAACCCGTCGAAAGAAAAAGGCAAGCCCAAGTGGCTGACCTGGCAGGACATCCAGGAAGTCAAGAATGCTCTTGATTACCATCACAAAGTCGCGGAGCTGGCCAAAGAATCTGAAGATTGAATGGCTTTTCTACAGCCCTCACCCGCTGATGTTAACCCTTCCCCCCTCTCCCAAAGGGAGAGGGGAAAAACATTGTATTCCCTTCTCCCTCTGGGAGAAGGGAGCCGCTTGAGCGTTAGCGGATGAGGGCTGTGTCAAAAGTATTTTTTACTAAAAACCTCGATCAAGCTGCCGCACTATTCGATTTATCTGGTTTTGATAAATTGATCTCGCCCAATGACTCGGTCGCCCTCAAGATACACTTCGGCGAGCCGGGCAACACCGCCTACCTTAAACCGGAACGCGTCCTCGGCGTGGAGAAGAAAATAACCGCTCTGGGCGCAAAACCGTTCTTCACCGACTGCAACACGCTCTACAAAGGCCCGCGCAGTAATGCAAAAGAACACCTCGCGGTGGCTCGTGAACATGGTTATTCGAATGTTATTATTCCGGAAGACAACGATTGCGAACAGGTCGAAGTCAACCTCAAGCATCTCAAGCGGGTTTTTCTGGGCGGCACGGCGGTCAGGGCCAATGCTCTTATCGCACTTACCCACTTTAAAGGCCACGAATTGGCCGGCTTCGGCGGTACGCTGAAGAACCTCGGCATGGGACTGGCCACACGGCTGGGCAAACTCAAACAACACCAGGATTGTGTTAACTGCCCGGAGCTTAAAACCTGCCGCAAGAACCAGACGATCGAGGCCTGCTGGGTCGGTCCTTCCGCCCTGGTACAGGAGAAAATGGTCGAGTATGCCTTCGGCGCGCTCAAGAACAAAAAGGGCAAAGCCGGCTTTATGAATTTTATCTGCGACGTCTCGCCCAACTGCGACTGCTTCTCGCATAACGACCCGCCAGTCGTCTCTGACCTCGGCCTCCTAACTGCGCTTGACCCGGTCGCCCTCGACCAGGCCTCGATCGACCTTGTCGTTCAGGCGGCCGGCCGGGATGTCTTTCGTGCGCTCTATCCCGACGCCGACTGGTCCGTCCAGCTAAAATACGCCGAAGCGCTCGGGCTCGGTAGCCGCCGCTACGAGCTTGTGGTAATATAACCATCATGGACTTTATCAAGGAGACTTGGAATAAAGCCAAAGCCCTGCAAAAGACGATAGTTTTGCCGGAGACCGAAGACGCCCGCATCCTGAAAGCGGCGGAGCTGATCATTAAAAGCCGGATCGCCAAAGTCATCCTGGTCGGCGAAGTGGAAAAGATCAAACAGGTTCCCGGCGCGCGCGACGCCAACCTCTCGGGCGCGATCTTTATCGATCCCTTCAAGCACCCGCGCCTCGACAAATTCATCCAGATACTTAAAGAGAAACGGGCCGCCAAGGGGATGACGATCGAAAAAGCCCGCCAGCTCCTGACCCATGACTACCCCTACTTCGGCGCCATGCTAGTCGCGGAGGGCGAAGCCGACGGCATGGTCTCGGGCGCCTCGACCTATACCTCAAGCACTATACGCGCGGCACTTAGCACCGTGGGAATTACGCCAGGCCAAAACATCATCTCCAGTTTCTTTGCCATGATCCTTGAGGAGAAGAAATTCGGCGAGGACGGCATCCTCTTTTTCGCCGACTGCGCCGTTGTCCCCAATCCGTCGGCCGAACAGCTGGCCGAGATCGCCCTGCAGACCGCCGACAGTTTCCGGAAAATGCTGGGCCAGGAGCCGCGAGTCGCCATGCTCTCATTTTCCACCAAAACCTC
>JAGVQF010000198.1 GCA_020051815.1 Candidatus Saganbacteria bacterium
ATGCCTTGGTCCCTTTCTGTATCACTTTCCGGAATGCCTCAAAATATTCCGGCCGGCAATCGGGATAGCCGGAAAAATCGATGGCGTTGGCGCCGATAAAGATCGCTTTCGCCCCGATCGCTTCGGCGTAAGACAGTGCGAAGCTCAAAAAGATCGTATTGCGGGCGGGGACGTAGGTTGAGGGGATGCCTTTCGAGATGGCTTTGAGAGAACGGGTATGGGGTATGGGGTGTGAGGTATCAAGAAGAGAACTGCCTTTCCAGGGAAGTTTAATACGCAAGACTTTATACTCAACCGATTCTCCCGACGCAACCTCTACCGCACTACGCAGTTCCCGCTTATGCCGCTGGCCGTAGTCAAAGATCAAGGCGAAACACTTATAGCCCTTCGATTTAGCGTAATAGAGCGTGGTTGTTGAATCAAGGCCGCCGGAGAGAAGGACAATGGCTTTGGATTTTTGCATATCACTGAAATATTAACAAATACCAGCCGATAATTAAAGGCGTATGGGCATTCAATCGGTAAATAAACTCGTGGCAGCGTTGACAACAAAACCGGCTCCTCGGCTGCAGGCCGAGCCGCTTTCTCCGCACCGTGCCAAACTGATCATAAAATGTGGCGCTGATCATGACCTACAGTCAGCCGTCGACCTCGGTCTCGACACCAGACCGTTCGAGAATCGTTTGTTGGACCTAAGACTGGTTGGATACTTTATGGCTATCAGGAAGTTGATTAATCCAGACCACAAGAACTTGTCCGCTGTTTACGCCTGCGCGGGCGCAGATCTCTCAAGTTTTATTCTTTCGACAGATGCGCCAACCGCTTATTTTATCGATCAGACACCGTTGAATATTCAAACGCTAAAAGACGCGCTGAAGAATGAATGGGACGGCTTGCAAGATCAGCCGGAATTAAAAGAACATGCTCGTGAAAAATATTTTGACGGTTACAACCGTATAGTCATGGCCGGCCCGGGCGGTACTCGGTCAGCTACCTTCAATCTCGAGCGCAAATTGCTCCTCGAATTAAAATTAATGGATGTTCGGCGTTCCAGGGCGGACGGCAGCGAGAACATATTTATCGATCAAGGCCAATTCGGCGAAGCGGTTATTTCGTTTAACTGGGCCTATGCCGGACGCCTTGAGAGAAGATATCACATCCATTATCTCCACTCCACCCGGCTAGATCATCCACGCGGCCAGGTGCCTGGCTCTGATATTTATTTTGAAAAAGCGGCCATGATCTCCGATTTCGCGCGCTACCGGGCGCATTTGGCACAGGTCGCCGAAAATCTAAATAATAATGGCTGGCTGCTGACCAATGATTTCTGCCTTGGCGAAGATGACCGGATGTGTCCGACCTCTCCTTTCGGAAGGATAAATTCCTGGCGGAGCGGGCTCGAAGAAGTTTCGTCGGAAGAGATCACGTCATGGAAGAGCCTCAATTCGTTTCAGATCGCCGAAGCCAATAGATGCGGAGGCGGCAAGACCGGATATTCGATCGGTTACGGCTGGGATCTAACGATCAGAATAAAGTTGACGGCATGAAGCAATGAAGATATCAACAATTGGCAGGCGGCTTCACCTGTTGAACGCGCGGCTAGGAATTAATCACGCGGCGCCTGCAGAACTGGCCCGAACGAAAAAAGAGATCAATATCCTCACCGCCCTGCCGCAGGTCTGGGCAGGCCAAAGATCATACAAGCCGGAATATCCGGACGAACATTTGCAGGGAGGGCTGGTTTCGCGAGAATCAATAATCGAGCGCTACGACACTTTCCTCTTTGACGTCTTCGGCACGCTGATAAGCGACGCGGGACCTATTCCCGGGGCCAATAATTTTTTGAAAGAAGCCATGGCCAATGGCAAAAATGTCCTCCTGGTCACCAATGTCAGTAAAAGTTCGGCGGAGGAAAATTTTAAAGAGCTGGTCAAAGCGGGGATAAAAGTCGACCCACAACAGGTTATTACCGCCGGACAGTTGTTCAAATATGCGGCAGCAGAGAATGGGCTGATCGGCCAGCCGGTATTGCATATCGGCAATGACAGCTCGCGCTCCTACCTTGAACAGGCGGGTTTGCTGCCGGTTGAGGCCGAAAATCTGGACGCAACCGCAGACCTTCGGGCGGTAGTGGTCGCCGCTCTTCAGAGCTCGTCTGATCCAAAAGCCCTGGAAGATAAAGTCACAAAACACTTAAAATCGAATAAATATATTATCCCCGTCATCCTGATAAATCCCGATAAATATGTGCCAAAAGATAACGCCGCCCGGCCAATTCGCGCTTATGAATTAGCCGCGAACATCGCCAGGAACACAAGACAGCGGTTTCTCTTTGTCGGCAAACCAATGTCTTATATGTATACAGAGGCGCTCAAGCGGCTATCAGAGATGGACAAAGAACCGGGCAGAGTCTTGTGCGTCGGCGATACCTTGTCAACCGACATAAAAGGCGCAAACGAGTTTGGATTTGACAGCCTCCTGCTGCTCACCGGCACCGAACGGTTGCGCTTCACCTTCGCTTATCAGCTGGCCAGGGCAATGAAGAAAACCGACGCTTTCCCAACCTGGGTTCTGTCGGGGTTATAACTTAATTATCTGCCCGCGCTCGGCGCCGACGGAGATGAGCGAAACCTTGGCTTCGGACAACTCGGCCAATCTGTCGAGGTATTTTTTGGCGTTAGCCGGCAGCTGGCTGTAATCTGTGATCTTTGAAATATCCTGTTTCCAGCCCGGCAGTTCTTCATAAACCGGTTTGCAGCCCTCAAGCCGCGCGATGTCGGTCGGAAAATCCCTGATAACTTTGCCGCCCTGCTCGTAGGCGGCGCAGACGCTGATCTTATCAAATGAATCAAGGACGTCGAGCTTGGTGATAGCGAGTTGAGTTAGGCCGTTGACCCGCGAAGCGTGCCGCATGACGACGCCGTCAAACCAGCCGCAGCGCCGCGGCCG
>JAGVQF010000199.1 GCA_020051815.1 Candidatus Saganbacteria bacterium
AATCGACGAACGACTGTGTCTTCGCTTTAGCCAATGGGCAGTCGAACATCCAACTTCAAACTTCAAAATCCAAAAGTAAATTTTATGAGGCGCTGGAAAAGGTCTGCATATATTTGGCAAAGGAAATAGCCCGCGATGGGGAAGGGGCGACGCAATTAATTGAAGTGCGAGTGTCCGGCGCACGAAATGAAAGTGAAGCGCGCCTCGCCGCCCGGGCCATTGCCGGTTCCGACCTTTTAAAATGCGCGGTTTACGGCCGCGATCACAATGTCGGGCGGGTCTTGGCCGCGGCGGGTGCGACCAGCGCCAAGCTTGACCAGGATCGGATGAAAGCGGATATGAAATTTGGGAGGAAAGAGACTATAGTTGCCTGTGACCTGGGTGTTGGCAAAGCCAAAGCGGTCGCCTGGGGCTGTGATTTAACTGAAGGATACGTTAAGATTAACGCGGAGTATCATACTTGATCAATTACGAATTACGAATGACGAATTACGAATTTATGTATGTTTAAACATTTAATAAAAAGAGCCAATGCGGTTATAGAAGCCTTGCCGTACCTGACAAAGTTTAACGGCAAAACGATCGTGATTAAATACGGCGGGGCGGCGATGCAGAGCGAAGAGCTCAAGAATGGCGTGATCCAGGACGTTGTCCTCCTAAAGATGGTTGGCATGGAGCCGATCCTCGTTCACGGCGGCGGGCCGGAGATCAACAAGGCCCTGCGCCGGCGGGGGCTCGAGCCGAAATTTGTCGGCGGCTATCGCGTGACCGATAAAGAGACGATGAGGGTCGTCCAAAAAGTCCTGGGCGAGAAGATCAACCAGCAGATCGTCTCGCTGATCAAGAAAGCCGGCGGCAAGGCCAAGGGTTTTTACGGCAAAAAGGGCCGCGTCATCAAGGCGTTTAAGTACTGGAAGAAAGATTCGGAAGGGAACAAGGTTGATCTCGGTTTTACCGGACAGGTCGGCGGTATCCGCTATCGCTATCTGAACAAATGGATGAAGCTCGGCTATATTCCGGTCCTAACCTCGATCGGGGTGGGCAAGCGCGGCGGCATCTACAATATAAATGCCGACAAGGCTGCGGCTGCCATTGCCGCCTATCTAAAGGCCGAAAAACTGATCATGATGACCGATGTCCTGGGCGTACTTGACGGCAGCAAATTGGTTTCTGAAATAAATACTTACCGGGCGGAGAAGATGATCAAGTCCGGCTCGATCTCCGGCGGCATGATCCCAAAGGTTAAGTCCTGTTTATATGCCCTGCGCAAAGGCGTCAAAACCGCCCACATCATCGACGGCCGCCTGCCTCACGCGATCCTCCTCGAGCTCTTTACCGATCACGGCATCGGGACGATGGTTAGGAAATAATTTTAGATCCGACCCAAGTAATTATGCAAAAGAAAATAATCCTCTTTTTCCTATTGGTTGGAATGGTATCCGGGTGCTGGTCGATGGCGCCGGCAACCATGGCGGTGAAATTAGATGATTCAGCTTTTGACCGTGGAGCGCCGATCGAGCTAACCGGGGACAGCGCCACCAATTCTCCGGATTCGTATGTGGTTGACGCCGGCGATCCCTCAAGAAAGCTCTGGTATTTAAGGACAAATCTTTGGTCAGTCCAAACGACCGAAGGATCAGTTTTAATTAACTATAACGGGAAAGGGAAACTGATCATCGAAGGTAAGTTAGCGAATATTGTCGGGGAGTTTGGCGGGTACCCATCTGTTATCTATGGACGGAGCCCATGGAGTAAAGCTTTGGCGGGAGATCAATCGGTCAGCTTTCCAGCCCCAATTGCGAGGATGAAAAAGTTGTCGGCTTTTGTGGATTATTTACTGGAATTTAGACAAATTGGCGGCAATATTGCTTATGATCTGTGGTTGACTGACAGCCAGTTCCCGGATGATCCGAGTGGTGGGGTGGAAGTGATGGTTTGGTTGTGGAAAAACAAAACCTGGCCGGCTGGTTCATATAGAACAGAGAGTCTTCAAAAGGTCAGAATTAACAACGTGGCCGCGAATAACAGTTTTAATGTTTATGTGAGCGAGAAAAATCCGGCGAGGGCTTGGGATGTTGTGACTTTTATAATTGATGACCCTTCAGCTGTTCGATCAGGGGCGGTCGAGCTTGATCTCTTGGATTTTATTAAAACCGCCCTGCCGTTAGTTAAAAGAAATGACGCCCTCTATTTGCAAGGAGTGGAGTTCGGGATTGAATTCACTAATAAAGACCAGGATTTCGATCTAGCCATTGATCGGTTGAAGATCGAACAGCGTTAGAATGGCTTGTTGCTTGATAGTTGATGATTCTTTTAATTGTTTTGAGGTTTGATGTTTGAAGTTGGATGTTATTGTGCCAGGCTGTCGATCGCTCTTTGTATCCGCTCCAAAACTTTCTTCTTCCTCAAAATCTCCACCACATCATACATCGGCGGTGTTTCGGAACGGCCGGAGAGGGCCAGGCGGCAGGGGTGGATCACGACGCCGAGCTTGACGTTCAGTTCCGTGGCCAGCTGTTTAAAGATCGGCTCGATCGCTTCTTTTGCGAACGGCTCGAGTTTTGCCAGCCGGTCCTTCAATGCTTCGAGTATCTGCCTGGCGTTCGCCGTTTTAAAATGTTTCTCGACCGCTTTCGGTTCGTATTCAAACTCATCTTTGAAAAAGTAGGCCGAGAGCGGCACGATGTCCGGTATCAAGACCAGCCGGTCGTGGAAAGCGGTGACGACTTTTTTCATGTAGGCGAGATCATGCGTGCCGTAGGCCTCGATCAGGAGCGGCTCGCACAGGTCGAATAATCTTTCGGGCAGGATCTTTCTTATATACTGGCCGTTCAACCAGTTGAGCTTGTCCAGATCAAAGACGGCCGGATTTTTCCCTACATTATTTAATGAGAACTTCTCGATCAGCTCGGCGCGCGAAAAGACCTCCTGGTCGCCGTGGCCCCAGCCGAGGCGGGCGATATAGTTGATCATCGCTTCGGGCAGATAGCCCATGGCGCTGTAATCGATGACGGATGTCGCGCCGTGGCGCTTGGAGAGCCGAGCTTTGTCTTTGCCCAGGATCATTGGGATATGGGCGAACTGCGGCAGTTTCCAGCCGAAGGCCTGGTAGAGGAGAATTTGGCGCGGCGTGTTGGACAAATGGTCGTCGCCGCGGATGACGTGGGTGATCTCCATCAGGTGGTCGTCGACGATGCAGGCGAAGTTGTAGGTCGGAAAGCCGTCAGATTTTAAAATGACGAAATCATCGAGCACCT
>JAGVQF010000136.1 GCA_020051815.1 Candidatus Saganbacteria bacterium
TACGCGGGCTGGTCCCGGTCGCTTTCTCCTCGACCCTGCTGCGTGACAGCCAGGGTAAAAAGAACGGCGCTCTGCTTTCGATCCAGGACCTCTCCGAAATGAAGGAGCTGGAAGGGAAGATCCGCCGGGCTGACAAGCTGACCGCCCTGGCGACGATGGCCGCCGGGATGGCCCACGAGATCAAAAACCCGCTCTCGTCGATGAAGGTCTTTGCCCAGCTCCTGCCGCTCAAGATCGACGACCCCGAGTACCGGAAAAAGCTGGGCGAGATCCTGCCGCGCGAGATCGACCGCATCGACCGGATCGTCGAGAGTTTGCTTGGCTTTGCCCGCTCGACCGCGCCGACATTTGAAAAAGTGAAGATCGAAGATATCATCGAAGAGAACACCAAATACTTTACCGACCAACTGCAGGCGGCCGGCGTCAAACTGAAAAAGAATTACGTTTCCCTGCCCGAGATCGAGGTCGACAAGGGGCAAATGTCGCAGGTCTTTTCCAACCTGATCCTCAACGCCATCCAGGCCATGCCGGAAGGCGGGGAGCTAACGATCGAGACCCTGCCGGGCAAAATGATAGAAAATCTCCTGCAGACGGTCAAGATCAAAGTGTCAGACACCGGCCACGGCATCTCGGAAGAGATGGCCAAGAAACTCTTCGACCCGTTCTTTACCACCAAATACGGCGGCACCGGGCTGGGCCTCACCATCACCCACTCTATCGTCGACGGGCATAAGGGCTTTATCGATGTCGAGAGCCGGGTCGGCAAGGGGACGACTTTTACTGTGACTTTGCCGGTCAGTCAGGGTATAATTTAGGAGATCAGGAAATCGGGAGATCCGGATATCAGGGAAAGGTATATGATAAAAAAAACTATCCTGTTAATAGAAGACGATGCTAAAACGGAACATGAGATAAAAAGCGCTCTGGGCGATTATGCGATCGAAACAGTCAAGAGCGCGGAGGCCGCCGCCGCCGGTCTGCCTAAAACAAAGCCAGCACTCATCATTATAGACTATGATCTTAAAAAGACCGACGGCCTGCAGGTCTTTCGGGAGTTGCATCCGCTTGCCCCTCACATTAAATTTATCATGCTCTCAAGCTCAAACGACATCCCGCTGGCCGTCACCGCGACCAAGCTCGGCGTCTCCGATTTTTTAAAAAAACCGGCGCCGCCCCGGGAACTGATCGCCGCTGTCGAGAGAAATATCGTGCCGGCGCCCGAGACCTCCATTCTCTACGGCCAGAAGAATTTGATCCTCTTAGCCGAGCGCGGCGTCGACAAAAAAAGCGCGGTCGAACATATCCATCTTCACAGCCTCAAAAAAAGAAGGAAACTGCGGGTGATCGACGCTGCCGCTTTCCGCCGCGAGAACCTCGAGGCCTCGTTCTGGGCGACGGTGCAGGAGGCGATCGGGCTCGCGCCGGCCCTGGGCGAGGAAGAACGCTGCGGCACGCTTTATCTCGATAATATCGATGGGCTGGAAGAGAGCTTCCGTTCGAGTATCTTCGAGTTCTTCAAAGAGAAAAAAGAAAAGATCGACAAAGAGGCGCTGGTCGTGCTCGGTCTTTTTAACCGCGAATCTTTGCGGGCGGCGCCGGCCAAGCATTTTGTCCTGGTCGAAGTGCCGCCGCTGCGCGAGCGCAAAGACGACTTGCCCCAATTGATTGCCCAGACTATTTCTTTACTGGCCGCCCGGCACAATAAGAAGGTGAGGGGGCTCTCGGGCGAAATGCTTTCACTCCTTGGCCTCTACGATTGGCCCGGCAATTACGCGGAGCTAGAATGCCTGCTTGAGGCGGCGGTGCTGGCGGCGACTGCCGAGATACTTGACCTCAAAGACCTGCCGCTTGACGCAAGGGCCATGATCGGCATTGCGATCAATAAGTCAGGCCGCGGCGACGAGCAGAGCCTGGTCGAGGCGAGACGGAAATTCGAGAAGATCGTTTATAAAACCCTGCAGGCCAAAACCGGCGGGGATACGGCGGCCGCGGCGCGCTTTCTTGATATGCCTAAGACAATGCTCGCGGAGCGGGCGGCGGAATTAGGCAATGACCTGATCAACTAAGGCGCGGGCGCTCTTTTGATCTTTGGCTTCGGCGATGATCCGGATGATCGGCTCGGTGTTTGACGGGCGAACGTGGACCCAGCCTTCGGGCGTCACGACTTTGACCCCCTCGGTCAGGACTAGATCGGAACCCCGAAATTTCTCCTTCGTTTTTTCGACAAAAGCATTGGCTTCTGCCTGACTGGCGCACTCCACCTTGGTTTTGATCATCTCATAATGGGGTAGTTCGGCGACGAGTTGGGAGATGCTCTTTTTTTTCGCTGCCATCAGGCTAAGCACCAGGCCCGCGCCAGAAAGACTGTCGCGGTTATAGCCCACCTGCGGGAAAATGACGCCGCCGTTCCCTTCGCCGCCGATCAGCGCACCCAAACTGTTAATTTGCTCGGTTACGTTGACCTCGCCGACCTTGGTGCGCACGAGCGTGGCGCCAAATTCCCGGCAGACATCGTCTAAAACCTGGCTGGTCGAGAGGTTGACGACAACGATTGATTTATTTTTACCGCTTAGAACGTATTTGGCCGCCAGCGCCAGCGTCAGCTCCTCGCCGATGGCTTTGCCCTCATTCGAGACAATGGCCAGGCGGTCAGCGTCGGAATCGACGGCAAAACCGATGTTGGCCTTTTTGCTCTTTACAAGCCCCATTAGTTCGCCGAGGTTTTCCGCAACCGGTTCCGGGTTGTGGGGAAACGGCAAATTTGTGTCGCAGTTAATGGCATAGATCGTGCAGCCGAGCATCTCGAGAAATTTGACCATGGCGACCGAGCCCGCGCCGTTACAGCCGTCGTAAGCCACTTTAAATCTGGCTTTCTCTACGGCGGCGGCGCCGCCGATAGCCTTCAAGACCCTGTTGATATGAAAGTCGATGCCGGTCTGGTCGATCGCGATACCTTGGCCGGCCGCCTGCCTGAACTGCTTGCCCTTGTAAATCTTGAGAAATTCATTGGCTTCGGTTTCATTCAGGAAAACACCGTCGCCGCGCAGGAACTTGAGGCCATTCCAGGGCAGGGGATTGTGCGAGGCGGTGACGATGATGCCGCCGGCGGCTTCTAATGCTTTCGTCATGATACCGACGGTTGGCGTCGGCGCGATGCCCAGATCAACGACTTTGCAACCGGTCGAAAGCAGGCCGGAAAAAATTATTTCCTTGATAGTTTCGGATGATTTTCGTGGATCGATCCCGACCACAACTTTACCCCCGTTGAGATAAGTGCCGAAAGCTTTAGCAAGATCGAGGCAGACTTCGGGGGTCAGGGAGTCGGGCACAAGGCCGCGCACGCCGGAGATGGAGATAATGAGTGGCATACTTTAAATTATAAAGTTAGCGGCGGGGTTTGGCAAGGGGAAAGGAACGCTACCAGAGGGTCTTTAGCCAATTAGAGATAAAGGTTAAGGGCCCCCATTTGGCGAGGGCGGCTGTTTTTTCTTTGATGGTCTGCAAAGCAACGGCCTGGCCAGGGTCATCTGGGGTGAGTTGATCGAGAATCGCCAGAGCTTCTTGCTCAATCGGGCTAATTTCGTTGCCAAAAGCATAAAATGGCTCGCTGCGGGCAACCTGGTCCCACCTGATGGGGGAACAGGTTCCTGTCGCGTTGACCTCGGTAGTTTTGCAGCGGCCGGTCTCTTTGGTGTCCAGGGTGCTGCGGACGACATATTTATTTGTGGCCGGCGCCCCATTCTTGACCGACGAATCATAGAGCTCAACATTATCATTCTCCTGGTCATACACGATCTTGACCTTGTGTTCTTTGGCTGGAGAGCTAGAACCGACAACGTCCGAATATTTTGCCTGAATTTCTATCTTCATTTAAATGCCCCTCTCAATTTTACTGACTCTTTTCTTTCGGCAGTTCAGACGAATAATGAAAAGATATCCCCGCCGCTTGCGGCGCGGGTACCTTATGGTGGCCGAAGGGGTACGATGACTGATAAAATAGGGGGATGGGAAAGCTTGA
>JAGVQF010000147.1 GCA_020051815.1 Candidatus Saganbacteria bacterium
GAAGTTTTATCAGAAGTTCTTTGTCCCCGACCAGTCAACTTATGACAAATTCGCCGGCAGCACCCCTGTTGAGAAGCTGACGATCGTGGGCGACCTGATGGTCGACTCGATCGCCGGCCTCAAAAAATGGGCGCCGCAGGAGAACGTCGTCACCTTTATGCCGGGCAGCCGCCAGTGGGAGATCGATTACATGACCCCGCTCTATCATGACGTGATGGCGCTGGTCAGGAAAGAGATGCCGGACGTAAAATTCCAGCTGGTCAATTCGCCGTTCGTCAAAGCCAACGCGATCGAAGGCGCGCAGATGATCGGCTTTGAAGATATTTATAATTCCTCTCTTGTCGTCACGATCCCCGGCACCAACACCGCCAAGATCGCCGCCCGCGGCATACCGATGGTCGTTGTCTTCCCGCTCAACCATCCCGAGGTCATCCCGATGGAAGGGATCGCCGACCTGATCGGCAAACTGCCATTTTTCGGCCGGGCTTTTAAAAAATACGTGGCTGAAACCGTCAACCGCAAAACGAAATATTTCGCCCTGCCCAACCAGAAAGCCGGCAAAGAGATAGCACCCGAGATCCGCGGCATCGTCGAGCCGCTCGGCGTCGCCATGAAAGTCGTTGAATTGTTAAAGCGGCCGGATAAAAGAAAAGAAATGTCGGTCGAACTGGCCGCGGCCATGGGCGAGCCGGGCGCGGCCAAAAAAATTGTGGAGGAGATCGATGCGGGAATTTAGCCGTCTGCTCAAGTATCTGAAGCCATATCGGCGCAAGATCGCCGCCGCCATGCTCTGCACAGTTTTTGTCACCGCCGCGACCCTCCTGATCGCCCCGCTGGCCGGCTTGGCCTTCAAAGCGATCGGCGAAAAAGACCTGTTGTTATTGAACATTAGCGCCGCCGCCATCATTGGCCTTTATTTTCTCAAGGGATTTTTCACTTACGGCCAGGACTATCTCTCTTACTTCGTTTCCCACCGGGTGATCGCCGACCTGCGCCGTAGCCTCTACGGGCATCTGCAGGACCAGTCGCTTGATTTTTACGGCCGCTGGCGCACGGGCGAACTCCTCTCCCGCATGATGAACGACATCGCCGCCCTGCAATCCACCATCCTGACCGCTTTTGGCGTAATTATCCCGCAGACCATTCTCCTCACCGGCCTGCTGGCCTATATTTTCTGGCTCAACTGGCGGCTCTCGCTCCTGGCCCTCATCTCTCTGCCCCTCATTATTCAGGCCATCCGTCTTTTTTCGGCCGAACTGCGCCGCTTTAGCGAGAGCGCCCAGCAAAAGACCGCCGATATCACTTCGCACGTAGAGGAAACGCTCTCCCAGATCCGCGTCGTCAAGGCCTTCACCATGGAAGTCGAGGAGGACAAAAAGTTCAGGGCGCGAAACGACAAGACCTTTGAGGTGACGATGAAGGCCGAGCAGATGCTCGCCACACAGAACCCGGTCGTCGCTTTCCTGCAGGCGATCGCGGCGGTCGGCATCGTCTGGTACGGCGGCCGCGAGATCATCCTCGGCAGCCTGACCCTGCCGCAACTCGTTTCGTTCGCCACCGCTCTCGGGATCATGACCGATCCCGGCAGCGCCCTGAGCCGGGCCTTCGGTCAGATCGCCCGAGGTCTGGCTTCATCCAAAAGGATCTTCGAAGTCCTGGATATCAAGCCGACCATAATTGACGCTCAAGACGCCGGCGATCTGCCAGCCATCTCGGGCCAGGTTGAGTTTAAGAACCTTTCTTTCGCCTATGAGCGCGAAGCCGTCCTCTCCGGTATTAACCTCTCGGTCAGGCCGGGCGAAGTCATCGCCCTGGTCGGGCGGACCGGCGCCGGCAAAAGCACGCTCGTCAATCTCCTACCCCGCTTCTACGATCCCACCGGCGGAGTGGTCTCGATCGACGGGCATGACCTGAAAAAAGTGACGCTCGCCTCCCTGCGGCAACAAATCGCCATCGTGCCGCAGGAGATCGCGCTTTTCCACGGCACGATCGGTGAAAATATCTCTTATGGCAAACCGGGCGCGGCCAAAGCGGAGATCGTCGAGGCGGCGCAAAAAGCCAATGCCCACCAGTTCATCTCGGCTCTGCCCAACGGCTATGAGACCGAGGTCGGCGAGCGGGGAGCAAAACTCTCTGGCGGCGAGCGCCAGCGGATCGCTATCGCCCGCGCCGTCCTGCGCGACCCGCGCCTCCTGATCCTTGACGAAGCGACTTCTTCGCTCGACGCTGAAACGGAGGTCCTCATCCGCGAGGCGCTCGAAAAGCTGATGAAGGGCCGCACCACGTTCATCATCGCCCATCGCCTCTA
This sequence comes from Candidatus Saganbacteria bacterium, assembly GCA_020051815.1. Lineage (GTDB taxonomy): Bacteria > Margulisbacteria > WOR-1 > O2-12-FULL-45-9 > XYB2-FULL-48-7 > 2-01-FULL-53-15. Next base: position 2,309 of record JAGVQF010000147.1, read on the forward strand.
CACGGTGGAAAAAGTCGACCGCGTCGTGGTGCTGGAAAAAGGCCGCATCGCCGAGCTCGGCTCGCACCGCGAGCTCCTGGCCAAGGGCGGGCTCTACCAACATCTGTACGAACTACAGTTTCAGGGCAAGTCATGATCCATCTGCTCAATTTTCTGCGCCTCGTCTTTCGCCCGGTCTTTTGGCTCCCGGCGCCGGCCGCCATTTATCTGATGAGCCTGGCGGGGGAGCTGACCTACCAGATCGCGCGCCTGACACCGATCAAAAAGACTGTCGCCAATAATTTTAAAATGGTCTTACCCGAAGCCGATCATTTTCAACTGGCCGAAAGGTCGTTAAGGAACGCCGGACACACGATCTTTGAGGTCATCTGCGCCCCCTATTTTAAAAAAACTCATCTTGACCGGATCACGAAAGTGGTCGGCATCGAAAATCTTGATGCCGCGCTCGCGAAGAGAAAAGGCGCGATCATCTTGAGCCTGCACTCGGGCAATTATGAGCTGATCGCGGCGCTCCTCGCCGCCCGCGGCTATCATCTGACCACCGTCATGAAGTCGCCCCCCGGCGACCCGCTCTATAAGTTCCTTGACCGCAGCCGCCAGTACAAGGGC
>JAGVQF010000101.1 GCA_020051815.1 Candidatus Saganbacteria bacterium
AACGCGCTGGGCGCGGATATCAAAAAGTCGTGAAAGCAATAGTTCAGAGGATACTGAAAGCGGAAAAGGCGAAAGGGCAGGTCGATGTTTCGTTTGTCGACGACCGGAAGATCCGGCGGCTGAACAAGCTGTTCAGGAAAAAAGACAAGTCGACCGATGTCCTTTCCTTTTCTTATGATAGTGGTAAAATTCTTGGCGATGTCATTATCTCGAGGGAGACGACGAAAAGGAATGCGAAAAAATATGGCGTCAGTTATCAGGCGGAGGTCAAACGGCTGGTCATCCACGGGACTTTGCATGTTCTGGGCTACGACCACGGGAGGCAAATGAGTCATGCCGAAGAAATTTATTCGCAGTTTTAAATACGCGCAGGTTGGCGCCCTGCATATCCTGGCCACCCAGCGCAATATCCGGATCCATCTGGCCGCCGGAATGGCGGCGGTCGTGTTGGCTCTCTGGCTCGGCATTAGCCGGGTCGAGATCGCGGTGCTGGCCCTCGCGATCGCTTTTGTTGTCGTGGTCGAGATGATCAATACGGCGATCGAGGAAGCGGTCAATCTGGTCCAGCCGGGCGAGCACCCGTTGGCCGGGATGATCAAGAATATCGCGGCGGCGGCGGTCCTGACGGCGGCGTTCGCTTCGCTGGTCATCGGATTATTGATCTTTGTTCCGAGGTTAATTGAATTATGGCCGAAATAATTATCCTGATATTATTATTCGCGCTCTCGGCCCTCTTTTCGGCGGCGGAAACCGCCATGACGACGATCGGCCGGCCGCGCATCGCCCACCTGGTCGAGCTCAAAAAACCCTGGGCGACGACCCTGCGCAAACTGCATGAGAACCCGGCCAGATTATTGACCACGATCCTGATCGGCAATAATATTGCCAATATCAGCGCCTCGGTCCTGACCACGACCATTGCCTCCAGTTATTTTGAAAAGATCGGTTTGGGCGGCGTCGGCGAGATCATCGGCGTGACGATCGGTATCGTCACCCTGATCACGCTGGTCTTTGGCGAGATCACCCCAAAAACGATCGCGATCCGCAATGCCGAAGCGATAGCGCTCTGGCTGTCGCCGATAATGCTTTTTATCGAATGGCTGCTTAACCCGATCGCCTGGCTGGTCTCTTATATCAGCGCGCCGCTGGTCTATCTCTTTGGCGGTAAACTAACCAAGAAAGGCCCTTTTATTTCCGAAGAAGAGATCAAGATGCTGCTCTTGATCGGCGAAAAAGAGGGTGTTTTTGAAAAAGAGGAGCGGGAGATGATCAGTTCGGTCTTTAAATTCGGCGACCTGACGGTCAAAGAGGTCATGACGTTGAAAGAGAAGATGGCCTGCGTGGAAAACGACGAGACGGTCGAGAGTGCTATAATAAAGATCAAGGAATCCGGGCATTCGCGCCTGCCGGTCTACGACACGAATATCGACAACATGGTCGGGGTCGTCTATGCCAAAGACCTGCTGACGGTCGGCGGCGGCGAGAAGGTGAACGACCATCTGCGGCAGGCGCTTTTTATCCCCGGGGTAAAAAAAGTCAGCGACCTGATGGAGCAGATGCAGGCCGAGTACAAGCATTTGGCGATCGTGGTCGATGAATTCGGCCACACGCAGGGGCTGGTGACGCTCGAGGACCTGGTCGAGGAGATCGTCGGCGAGATCCATGATGAATATGAGAGGCGCAAATAAGTATGTCAACTAAATACGTTTTTGTCACCGGCGGTGTCGTCAGTTCACTGGGCAAGGGGATCACGGCGGCCTCGCTTGGCCGGCTCCTGAAGTCGAGAGGGATCTCCGTCTCCATCCAGAAGCTCGATCCCTATATCAACGTCGATCCCGGCACGATGAACCCATACCAGCACGGCGAGGTTTTTGTGACCGAGGACGGGGCGGAGACCGATCTCGACCTCGGCCATTACGAGCGCTTCATCGACGTCAATCTGGGCAAGCCCAACAACATCACGACCGGCATGGTCTACTGGAACGTCATCACCCGCGAGCGGCGCGGCGATTATCTGGGCGGCACCGTCCAGGTCGTGCCGCACATCACCAACGAAATAAAAGACCGGATCCGGCTGGTGACCAAAGAAGAAAAATTCGATGTCGTTATCTGCGAGATCGGCGGCACGGTCGGCGATATCGAAGGCCTGCCGTTCCTCGAGGCCATCCGCCAGTTCCGCAAAGAGGTCGGCCGCGACAACTGCGTCAATATCCACGTCACGCTGATCCCGTTCCTCGAAACGACCCATGAGTTTAAGACCAAGCCGACCCAGCACAGCGTGCAAAAACTGCGCGAGATCGGCATCCAGCCGGATATCATCATTTGCCGCTCGCGCGAGCCGGTCAGTATCGAGATGAGAGATAAAATTTCCCTCTTTTGCGATGTGGCCAAGGAGGCGGTCATCGGGTTGCCTGACGTGCCGCTGCTCTACGACGTGCCGCTGGCGCTCGAAAAAGAAAATCTCGATGACATCGTCGTTAAATATCTCGACCTGCCGACCAAGTCGAAGGGTGATATGAGCGCCTGGGCCAGGATGACCGAAGAGATGAAGAACCCCGAGAAAAAAGTTGTCATTGCCATGGTCGGCAAATACACCGAGCTCAAGGACTCTTATATCAGTATCGTCGAGTCGCTCAAGCACGGCGGCATCGCCAATAAAACGGCGATCGAGTTCAAATGGGTCAACGCGGAAAAACTTGAGGAGGAAGAGAACCTCGACCAGGTCTTTCGCGACGTCCAGGGTATACTTATCCCCGGCGGCTTTGGCAGTCGCGGCATCGAGGGCAAGATCAAGGCCATCCGCTATGCCCGCGAGAACCGCATTCCTTTCTTCGGTTTGTGTCTTGGCATGCAGACGGCGGTCATCGAGTTCGCCCGCAATGTCTGCAAGATGAAGGGGGCCAATTCATCGGAATTTGACGCCGACACGAAATATCCGGTCATTGACCTGATCCCGGAGCAAAAGGGTATCTCGGAAAAAGGCGGCACGATGCGCCTCGGCGCTTTCCCCTGTAAAATAAAAAAGAACACGCTGCTGCACCAGGCCTACGGCGCCGACGAAGTCTCCGAGCGCCACCGCCACCGCTATGAGCTCAACAATGATTTCAGGAAAGAATTAGGCGAGAGCGGCATGGTTTTTTCGGGTGTTTATCAGGAGGCCGACCTGGTGGAAGTGGTCGAAGTCCCCGAACATCCCTGGTTTTTGGCGGTTCAGTACCATCCGGAATTCAAATCGCGGCCCAACCGGCCGCATCCCTTGTTCGTGAGCTATGTGAAGGCGGCGGCAGCGAGACTGGAAGAGCAGATCGCTCTTTTTAAAACTCGGGTTTGATCCGTTTTATCTGTGAGCCAAGATAGCTGACTTTATTACCGGAGCGTATCTCTCTTCTAAGTTTTTCACGTTTGACCAAAAATACCCTGGCTCCGATCGTCGTCGTTTCGGTGAAGATCGTATCCAGGATCTTGTCTTTGTCTTCCGGCTTGCATTGGGCCTCAAGCTTTACCGCATTTCTCTTTTTTTTCATTCTGATTGGCTGAACCGAAGCGTCAAGAGCGCCCGCTTTCATGAGACGGGCGATCGCCCGATCATAATGTTGGGGGTCCATGTCATCAATATTCGTTTCGATCTGGAGAATGGTATCGTGTTCGGTCGGTATCTGCGCTTCGCCAATAAAAACGCGCAGGAGGTTGGGGATAGGCAGGTCGATCGATCCAGCGCCATAGCCGATATCTTCCACCTCGATTCTCGGCAGGTCGCCAAACTCGGCCAGCGTGGTCATAATGGCCGCGCCGGTCGGCGTCACCATTTCTCCCTTGATGCCGTTGCTGTAGGTCGGCACACCTTTGAGCAGCTCGGCGGCGGCGGGAGCGGGGTTGGGGAGGAGCCCGTGAGCGTGGACGATCTTCCCCTGGCCGCTCGGCAGGGGAGAACAGTAAATCTTTTCGATTCCCAGTTTCTCAATCCCGATGCAGGCGCCGACAATATCGATGATCGCGTCGACCGCCCCGACTTCGTGAAAGTGGATCTTATTGACTGGCAGGCCGTGGACTTTCGCTTCGGCTTCAGCCAGCCGTCGGAAGATCTTTGAACTGAGAGCTTTTACGTTCTTGGAGAGTCCACTCTTTTGAATGATCTTAAGGATATCGCTTAAACCGCGATGGTGGTCATCATTTTTTACATGAACGTCAAAGTAAGTGCCAGCAATTCCATGTTTTTTGGATTTGGCAATTGTTATTTTGGATTTGTTTTGAAGTTTGAAGTTGGATGTTTGAAGTTTAAGGAACCCTTTCTTTAGGTAAGCCGCATCTAACCCCGCATCCAGCAGAGCTCCGAGTATCATATTACCGGAAAGGCCGGAAGGAGCGTCAAAATAAGCTACGCGCATGATCTGACGATAGAAAACGCCATGACGGCGGCGCCAAAGCCGTTGTCGATGTTAACGACGGCGATGCCTGGGGCGCAGGAGTTCATCATGGTCAGCAAAGCGGACAGACCTTTAAAACTTGAGCCGTAGCCGACACTGGTCGGGACGGCGATGATCGGTTTATCAATTAAACCGCCGACGACCGAGGGGAGGGCTCCTTCCATTCCGGCGACGACGATAACAACGCGCGAGTCTTTTATACGGTCAAGATTATTAACCAGGCGGTGAATTCCGGCAACGCCAACGTCGAACAGGCGGTCAACTTTCAATCCCAGAAATTCGGCGGTCACGGCTGCTTCTTCGGCAACGGGCTGATCGGAGGTGCCCGCGGTTACTATAGCGATCCTATTTTCTATTTTCGACTTTCTACTGTCCACTTTTTTCTTAACAACGATTATCCTTGCCGTTTCATGGAATTCCGCTTTCTTTAAGACTTTCTTAACCGCCAGATAAGCTTTCCGGTCAGCTCGAGTGGCGAGGACGTCGTGCCCTTTGTCAGCGATGCTTTTGGCGATCTTGGCGACTTGTTGGGGAGTTTTCCCCTGACAATAGATAACTTCGGGGAAACCCTTGCGCCGGTGGCGGTGGTGGTCGACCTTGGCGAAGCCAAGATCTTCGTAGAGTTCTTTCATGTCCAAATTATATCATGAAGACGCTAAGGAGCGCAGAACGCGAAGATTTATTTTGTCCAAAGCCAGCTCCGGATCTTTCGGCGTTTCCAGTACCATAGGCAGGCTCATTAATCTTTTGTCGTTTAAGAGCAAGCGGAATGCTTCTTTGCCAAGTTCTCCCTGGCCGATGTGCTCATGACGATCGACGCGCGAACCGAGGCCTTTCTTGCAGTCGTTCAAGTGGAAGCCAAGTAATTTCTTTATGCCAATGACCTTATCGAACTCCAGCCACGTTCTTTCAAAGCCCTCTTTTGATCTGATGTCATAGCCGGCGGCGAAAATGTGGCAGGTGTCGGCGCAGACGCCCAGGCGCTCCGGCTCGTCGACCAGATCGAACCAGCGGGCGAAGTGCTCAAATTTATAGCCGAGAGCAGAACCCTGACCGGCCGTCGTTTCGAGCGCCAGTTTCACTTTGTATCCTTTGGTCGCCTTAAAGAGCGTGTTGATGCTCAAGGCGACTTTTTTAATGCCCGCCTCTTCACCTTCGCCGCCGTGCGAGCCGGGGTGGAGGACGATAAAGGGAAGGCCGAGTTGTTCGCTTTTTTCGAATTCCTCGATCATCGACTTGATGGAATTCTCATAATGTTCGGGGTTCGGCGTACCGAGGTTGATCAGATAGCCGGTGTGGGCGAAAACAAACATCCCCGTTTCTTTTTTGAGGGCATGGAAGCGCTTAACGGCCTCTTTGTCGAGAGGCGCGTTGAACCACTGGTTGTTGTTTTTGACGAAGATCTGGATGGCGGTGCAATCAAGCGAAGCTCCCCGCTCAATGGCTTTAGCCACGCCGCCCGCGATCGACATATGGGCGCCTAATAATCTCATGATCAAATTATAGCAAACAAAGCCGCTCAAAAATAAAAAAAAGCTGAAATTATCGGCGTACAGCTGCGAGATATAGCCATGGGGGCAAGGATTTTTAGTTTGGCGGCTGGCTACTTGAGCATGGGAGAGTACCATGTCAGGGCGTTGAGCGGCCGTCCGGTGATAGTGGCGCCGCGTTCATTAAAGCGGATGGATCGGACGAGAGCGCAAGACTGGGATATGGCTAAAAACGTTTTCGCGCGATCGGCTGGTCTTGAGATCCCCAGAAATATTGATCTGCCGGGTTTGGTCGATAAGGCGATGATAGAGCCGCCGATCGGACCAGCTCGCGATTTACAGGTCGGTTTTGTCGATACAAGAAATGAGGCGATCCAGGGCGTCTATTTTGCCGATCTGGCCGGGGCCGCGTGGTTCAAGGCCGCCTACCTCGCTCCCTGGAATTATTGCCGGCCATTCACCTATCATAAAACCGTCGGTTTTCCTGTTGCCGAGCAATTCCTTCGTTCGGTCATCGGTCTTGATTGGGTTATGATGGCGCACTTTCTTGCTGTGGCAGTTTACCAGCGGTCGATGGAGTTTTTTGATTGTACTCAAGCTGGAGGCAATCTTCTGGCCAGCCTCGACGACAGATATCTGTTTAATTATTTTCCGGTTAGAAACAATTTTCGCAAGGTACAGCTTGAGCCGAAGTTTGAGTCCGATTTTTATTATGATATTGCCGGCGCGGCAATTGAACCGGGCACAAAAGAAGGCGAGATAGTCCCGGCGCTTGGCGGATTTAGTGTGTTAGACGCGGCCGAGATCATTGATTTTGCTCTCTTTCGTGAAGGGCAATAGATCTGGATCAATAGGTTTTTTTCGTCTGAGGGCATCTTTATATTTTTACTGAAATTATCCAGGGAAAGAGACGAAATGAGTTAGGATGAAGTATCGGGGAGGAAAATAATGGCTACATTCCACCAGCAATCGCACCACTTAGCACCTCTTGCGGTGTAGCATAATTTAAGCATTTTCTGGGCCTGTTGTTAAGTAGCCGCTCCACTTTC
>JAGVQF010000104.1 GCA_020051815.1 Candidatus Saganbacteria bacterium
ACATGGTCGCCACGGCGGCGACGCTGATCGTTGAAGTGGTCGGCAAGTCTTTCCGCGACGACAAGTGGGTCTATTACGTCAACGATGGTGTCTATGGCACGCTCTCCGGCGTGATCTTTGACCACATTCCATATCACTTCAACGCTTTCAAGCGCGGCGACAAACGCTTGAGCGCGGTCGTCGGGCCCACCTGCGACGCCTTTGACACGATCTCCACCTCGGAGATGCTGCCCGAGCTCAATATCGGCGACCTCTTATACGTCAAGAACTGCGGGGCCTATACCAATGGCTCGGCGACCACCTTTAACGGTTTCCCCAAAACCAAGATCCTTAACATTAATGCATAAGCCCTCACCCCCCGGCCCCCTCTCCCAGAGGGAGAGGGGGAGTGAATTTCTCCCCGTCGACAAAACCGACCTCAAAAAACGCAAGATCGAACAACTCGATATTATTATCGTCACCGGCGACGCCTATATCGACCACCCGAGCTTTGGCGCGGCGCTGATCGGCCGCTATCTGGAAGCGCACGGTTTTTCCGTCGGCATTATCGCCCAGCCGGACTGGAAGAGCGACAAGGATTTTCAAAAACTCGGTAAACCGCGCCTCTTCTTTGCCGTCAGCGCCGGCAATATGGACTCGATGGTCGGCAACTACACGTCAGATAAAAAGATCCGGCGCAACGACATGTATTCGCCGGGGAATGTTGCGGGACACCGCCCCGACCGTGCCACTATCGTCTATACCAGCAAGCTCAAAGGTCTTTTCCCCGGCGTGCCGGTCGTTATCGGCGGGGTCGAAGCCAGCCTGCGCCGGTTCGCCCATTACGATTTTTGGGACGATAAGGTCCGGCGGTCTTTGCTCTTTGACGCTAAAGCGGACTTTTTAAGTTATGGGATGGGGGAGAAGGGCGTCGTTCAAATAGCCAGGAACCTGCGAATAAATTCGCGGTTCCTGGCCGCTCTAAAAAATGGAACCGAGACTTTAGTCTCAGGTTCCATTTTTAACACGGCGATCATTGTTAAAGACATTTCGGAATACAAAGATGCGTTGATGCTGCCATCATTTGAAGAAGTTGCGGCTGATAAGAAGAAGTTTGCGGAGGCGTTTAAGCTGCATGATATCGAAGGCAGACTAAAGAAGCCGCGGATAATCATCCAGCCGTGCCAGGGGCGCTATCTGGTTGTTTTTCCGCCCGATAACCTGACGTCGAAGGAATTGGATGCGCTCTTTGAACTGCCTTTTGCCCGCGCCCCTCATCCTTCGTATCACGCCCCCATTCCCGCCTGGGACTTTGTAAAGTTCTCGACCCTCTCTCACCGCGGCTGCTTTGGCGGCTGTTCGTTCTGCTCCATCGGCCAGCATCAGGGCAAATATATCGTCAGCCGGAGTTTGGCGTCAATTAAAAAAGAGGTCAAGGACATCCTGATGAAACAGCCGGGCTTCACCGGCAATATATTGGATGTCGGCGGGCCCACTTCAAACATGTATGGGATGACCTGTACAAAAGAGGGTGGCTGCACGCGGATCAGCTGTATCTATCCGGCGGTCTGCCAAAACTTAGACTCTTCCCTTAAGCCGTCGCTCAAACTGCTCAAGGAGGTCAGGCAAATTCCCGGCGTCAAAAAACTCTTTATTGGCTCTGGTATCCGCTATGACCTGGCGCTGGCCGACCCGGAATATATGGACGAGCTGATCCAGCACCACGTCGGCGGACAATTGAGCATCGCGCCGGAACATATCTGCGAAGAAGTTCTCCTCATGATGGGCAAGCCGAAAGCCAAGACATTTCTCGACTTTCAGGAAAAGTTTGAGAGCTTGAGCCGCAAGCACGGCAAACAGCAATTTCTGGTCCCGTATTTTATCTCGTCGCATCCCGGCAGTACCCTCGAGCATTCCCTGGAGCTTGCTTTGTTCATGAAAGAGCATCACATCCGCGTTGAGCAGGTGCAGAACTTTCTGCCCACGCCGATGACGGTCGCCACCTGCATGTATTACACCGGGCTTGACCCTTTTACCGGCAAGCCGGTCCACATCCCGAAAGGAGAGGAGAGGAGTTTCCAGCGCGCCCTGCTTCAATCGAAGCTGGAGAAGAACTACCGGCTGGTGGCCAAGGCGCTCAAACAGCTGCATCGGGAAGATTTGCTTAAAGCCCTCACCCGCTAACGCAAACCGTCCTCCCTCTCCCAGAGGGAGAGGGTAACGCAATTTTACAAGTCCTGTCTTTTCCTTCTCCCTCTGGGAGAAGGGGGCAGCTTTAGTGTCAGCGGATGAGGGCTGTAATTGTCTTGAAAAATTGATGACATTTGATAGAATTACTGGTAAGAGGTGAGCCACATGCCAAAGAAAAAGAAAAAAGTTAAGAAGATTGTCAAGAAAGCAAAAAAGGCTGTTAAGAAAAAAATTGTTAAAGCCAAAAAGTCTGCCAAAAAGATTATAAGATCAAAAGCCAAAGTCGCGCGCAAGGGCAAGGCGGTTAACGCCCCGAAGGAAAAACTGCTGGGCCGGGTCGAGCATTTCTTTGACAAGATCTCCGTCGCGGCGATCGGCGTCAAAGCGTCTTTTGCCGTCGGCGACGTTCTCCACTTTAAAGGCCACACGACCGATTTTGTCCAGAAAGTCGATTCGATGCAGATCGAGCACCAAAGTGTCATCAAGGTGAAAAAGGGCGACGATATCGGCATCAAAGTGAAAGATTTCGTCAGGGAGCATGACCTGGTCTATCTCGGCAACGAAAAGGATTTATCTGCCCGGCCGGTTCAACCCATCCAGACCAAACCGATAGTTAAACCACTCTTCCAAACTTCAATCTTTGAAAGGGATAAACCGATCGCCCAACCGGCGGCCAAACCCCAGCCGTCAGCGCAGACAGCCCCGCCCGCAAAAAAACCGGAAAAGAAAGACCCGTATTCCAATACGAAGTTTTTTAATTTCTAATGGGCAAACGAATTATATTGGCCGCTTTTTTGGCGCTGGTTTTGCCCGCTCTGGCCGGCGCCGAGCTCTTCAAGATCAACTATATCCCTTTTGGCGCTCAAAAGGTCACTGTCCGCGATAAGGCGAGCGGCAAAGCCCTCTGGGAGAGTCTGACGCGAGTTGAGAAAAGCGGCCAATATATCGTGGTCAGCGAAGACGGCGAGGGGATCTACGGCCAGGACAAGAAATTCAAGCGCTGGCACTCTGCTGCTTTTTACAGGTATGAAGGCGATAAGGCGACCCCTTATCAGGCCAGCCTGACCTTCCGCAATGCTGCCGGAGCGACGCTCGAGGCGATCACAAAATACTATTATCTGAAGGAAAAGAAGGTTGTTGTTGCCACAGGCAGTAAACAAAAAGAATTCTCTTTTTTGCCGGACCTGATCGACAAAGAGGAGATCGCGTTCGCTTTCATAAATTTCCCTTTTGCGGAAAAACGCGACATGGAACTGCATCTCTTGACCAACGAACCGACCCTCTATAAGATCGCCTTAAAATATTTGGGGATCGAAAATGTCTCTCTCGGCGGTAAAAACGTCAGCTGTTACAAATTGCAGATGATCCCTGATCTTGGCCTGCTCAACATGCTGGGCGCTTTTGTGCCCAAGACCTATTTCTGGTACAAGGTCGAGCCGCCGCATGAGTTTGTCAGGTATGAAGGGCTCGAAAGCGGCCTGGGAACGCCCTATATCGTTATGGCAGCGGCTGATTGAATCAATAACTTTCCCAGTTTGCTTGAGCAAAACGAAACAATAATTGCAGGGTGTCTCTATAAAATATCGCTCTTCTTTTTAGCTCCAGGCGCAGACTAATTTCTCCCGGTATGTTCTGCTCCAGAGGCGAAAAAATTGTCGATCTTTTATATCTAAGTTCTCCCAATGGGACATCTCCCGGAATAGATACGGGAAAGGTCGTTTCATCGCACTGACCGGCAAAGCAACTGTTATTTGTTGTTGTGCTTTCCCTAAGGATTCCGTGACTATTACGGGAGAAGGAGAGAACCAAAACTTCATCTCCCTGATGATTGCGCAAAGAATTAAAGGCGTGTCTGCCGGCAATGGTGGTGGTGGCGAGTAGTTTGCCAAAAAATCGAGGCGGAGACGCCTCTTCGGCCGAAAGTAGAGGAACAATGGGGGTGGTTGAAATGACAAACGAATACCAGCCACTGACCGTTTGTTCGGTCGATCCCCTCATCGTAATTTGAGGCATGCCGGGCAGAAAGGGCAGGAGTGATTTTTCGAGCTTAGAACATGCCGGTAACCGCAAAAGATTTCTCTCCTCTCTTGGCGTGAGCTTGGCGGCCATTTGATTTATGGATAATTTAAAACTGCTCCGGGGATAAAATATTTTTGACATAGTTGTTGCCTTGCCGTTAGTTTATCGATGAGATCGCTTGAAAATTTCAGTAAAAAGGCGTATAATTATTCGTGTGGGGAGGGTGTTTGGCTAAATGAGAATGTCGCAGGTGGTGGCGCCGACTCTGCGGGAGGACCCCAAGGAGGCGGAGGTTGTTTCCCATAAACTTATGTTGAGGGGGGGCTATATCCGCAAGCTGGCCGCCGGAGTCTACACATTCTTACCCCTCGGTTTCCGCGTCCTCTCCAAAGTCGCCAATATCATCCGTGAAGAAATGAACCGTGCCGGCGCCCAGGAAGTCCTCATGCCGACCTTACTCCCGGCCGAATTGTGGCGGGAGACTGGCCGCTGGGATATCTACGGCAAAGAGCTCTTCCGCATCAAAGACCGCCACGACCGCGAATTTTGTCTCGGACCGACGCATGAGGAGGTCATCACCGACCTGGCCAGGACGGCGATCCGCTCTTACAAACAATTACCGGTCAATCTTTACCAGATCCAGACCAAATTCCGTGACGAGATACGCCCGCGTTTTGGCCTCATGCGCGGCCGCGAATTTATGATGAAAGACGCCTATTCCTTCCACACCAGCGAAGAGAGCCTGGATAAAGAATACAAGAACATGTATGAGACTTATTGCCGGATATTCGACCGGCTGGGGCTCAAATACCGCGTCGTCGAAGCCGATTCCGGCCTGATCGGCGGCGGCTATTCGCAGGAATTCATGGTCCTGGCCGAGACCGGTGAAGAAGAGATATTCCACTGCGGCAGCTGCGCTTATTCCGCGAGTCGCGAGTCGGCGGGGGTGGGAGAATATAAACTTCAAACTTCAAACCTCAAACTTCAAAATTTGGAAGAAGTTAAGACGCCAAACATGCGCACCGTTGAAGAAGTCAGCGTTTTCTTAAAAATTAAACCGTCACAGATGATCAAAACCTTGATCTACGAGACGGAGAGCGGGGCGGTGGCGGCGCTGGTGCGCGGCGACCACGCCATTAACGAGGCGAAACTAAAGAAGATGCTGGGGGTCGAAGATCTGCGGCTGGCGGACGCGGCGGTCATTAAAAAGGTGACTGGGGCGCCGGTCGGCTTTGCCGGGCCGGTCGGCCTCAAAGGCGTTAAGATCGTGGCCGATAACGCGGTTGAATTGATCGAGAGCGGGGCCTCGGGAGCCAACAAGGAAGACCACCACATCATCAACATCGCTTATGGTCGCGACTACAAAGCGGATCTCTCCGGCGATATCAGGTTCGCCGCGCACGAAGATAAATGCCCACGCTGTGAACATGGTAAGTTCGAGGTTTCGCGCGGCATTGAAGTGGGCCATATCTTTAAACTGGGGACGAAATATTCATCAAAAATGAATTGCGTCTACCTTGACGAAGGCAACCAGGAAAAGACGATGATCATGGGCTGTTACGGCATTGGCGTGGGCCGGACGGCCGCCGCGGCGATCGAACAGAACCACGACAAAGACGGGATTGTCTGGCCCCTGCCGCTGGCGCCTTTCCAGCTGGCGATCGTGCCGGCCAATATCTCGGAAAAAGAGCAGGCCGAAGCGGCCGAAAAGATCTATAGCGATTGCAAAACGGCCGGGCTTGACGTCCTGCTTGACGACCGCGAAGACCGCCTGGGGGTCAAACTGAAAGATATCGATCTGATCGGCATCCCGTATAAGCTGATCATTGGCAAAGCTCTCAAAGAGGGTAAGGTCGAACTTAAGAATCGGAAAGATGGACAAATGGAGTTAATTGAACTTGATAAGGTGTCTGAAAAACTTCGAACCCTCTCCCTCTGGGAGAGGGGGGCAGGTTCAGCGCCAGCGGGTGAGGGCGGGGGTAAACCCCAATGAGAGAAGCCTGCGGCGTCTACGGCATTTATTCCTATGACGGCGACCAGTTGGCCAAACCGATCTATTACGGGCTTTTTTCCCTCCAGCATCGCGGCCAGGAATCGGCCGGCATCTTTGCCTCGGATGGCAAAAAATTCACGGGCAAGGTCGGCATGGGCCTCGTTAATGTCGTCTTTAACAGCGAAGAGAGCTTGAAAAATATCAACGGCCACATTGCCATTGGCCACGTCAGATATTCGACGACCGGCTCGTCCGTCATTGCCAATGCCCAACCGATCGTGGTCGAGTCAAAGTTCGGGCCCATCGCGCTCGGCCACAACGGCAACCTGATCAATACCGATGAGCTGCGGGCGGAACTGCCCGATTATCAATTCAAGAGCACGACCGATTCGGAGGTCATCGCGGCTCTTTTGGCCAACTCGCCCGAAACCGATCTCGAGGCGGCCCTGGCCTCAACGCTCAAGAAATGCCGCGGCGCTTTTTCACTCGTTATCATGACGCTCGACAAGCTGATCGGCGTGCGCGACCAGCTTGGCATCCGGCCGCTCTCCGTCGGCAAGATGAACGAGGCCTATGTCATCTCTTCAGAAACCTGCGGGCTGGATGTCGTCGGCGCGGAGTTCGTCCGCGACGTGGCG
>JAGVQF010000195.1 GCA_020051815.1 Candidatus Saganbacteria bacterium
ATCCTGAAATTATAGCGAAATAATCTCGATTAAGATTATAGCAGGGATGGCAAAGGAAATACAGTCACACGAGAAAAGCGATTAACGGAAAATTGGCCCGGAAAAATTAAAGGGGATAGCCAAATATAATGAAAATAAGCCTCGACAGGCCAAAGGGTATTTCATCTGCGGGAGCGGGGAATAAAACCGTTCCAAAATGGTTTGGCAATCTTTCTGCCACGCATTATGATGTCTTGGGGGTACGTTCTAGGGCGGTATTGTCGGAAATAAAACGCGCATATCATCTTCTGGGCCACCAATGGCATCCCGATGTTAATCCGGGACACAATCAAGCCGAAGCTGTAATGACAAAAATAAATGAAGCTTATGAGGTCCTGTCTGACCAAGAAAATAGGCGAGCATATGATCTTGCTATTAATCTAGATCAAAATGAAAGTCCACAAGCGCCGGTAACACTCGCGGAATTTGCTGAATTAATCCGTGATAGACAAATGCAACCAGTCTTGGACGCATTAAGAAGCGCCGGATTACATCCCGATACTATAGGGGCGCATAGAGGCACAAATATTTTATGGGCCGGGGATGGGAGTATTTATCTTAATCTATTTGAAGTTGCTGCTCGTTCGCCCGCCACGTGGCTTGGCAGGTTTGATTATAATAATCAACCAGCCGGTGCTTACATACATAAAGCTGCGCACCTTTCCCTTGGCTGCTTCGGGATTTGTTACGACCTTGCTCAAAATCCTGCAGATGAAAGGGTAGCGATGGCCGTTCGCTTCACGGGTTTGCGGTCTGATCCTTCGATTATTATGATCTTTAAATGGAGCGAAAGGGAAAGAAATAACATAAGCAATGGGCAGTTACTGAGCTGTTTACGCAGAGGTGATTTTTCAAGCGAAGGGCTGTTTTCTTTGCCGGGCTCTGAAGGTTGCCTGGTATTGAGAAATTTTGATGATCCGGTGTTAAATTGGGGGCTTGATGGGAATCATCTAATGATCATTAACAGAGGCACCGGAAAAACCTTAAGCTGGGAGACCGGCTCAAATTCTATTGCCGACTCACAATTAAATCTCCCAAAACAGGCCATGCCCGGCATATTAGAAATTCCGGAGATAGCCATCAGCCCCGGAAATATTTTCGCTGCGGTTTCCTATTACAGAGGACTTCGCCCTGCCGCAACTCCCTATAATAGGGCCGACGAATTTGTTGAGATTATTGACCTAAGCTCAGGCGAACCGGTAGCCGTACTGGAAAACACCACTGCACTCCATATTAACTGGGATGCGGAGGGCGATCTGTTATTTTTAGGCGGATTTAAAGTTCCTTTCTTTGGTCATCAAATATTTCGTTGGAACTGGAGACAGGGCTCACCCCCCGAGTTAGTTAGCAAAGTAGAAGGAGCTGTCGGCAGTTTAAAAACATGCCATGATGGCACCCTTCTGGCGATTGGAAGGTATGACGGAAATGTCGAAGTAATTGATCTAAGAAATTTTCGGAAAATGCCGGTTAGAGCGTTGGTAAATTATGGAATTACCTGGGAAATCACGCCAACTTCGAATCCGACTACGGGAGCTGCTTGCTTATTAGCTTGGGCGCCGGGGGATCAATTTGTCGCATCGGGAAACGATATGAATCTAATAATTTGGGGGCTTGAGCCAGGGAAACTCATCGGCGGGATAAATCAGGACACGCGTGATATTTTCGCCCGCTTGCGATCTTCCGAAAAAGTTCCAACTTCTTCGCTTATAAATGCTCTCTTCAGAGGCCGCGAAGAGCTTTCTTTTGCGGATCTGGATACCGGCACGGGGGAATTCGTCGTAAATTTTGAGATTTTTTTAAAAAATATTTCAGGCAGGTTGCCGGCGTCGGTTTTGAGCCGTTCCAAATCTATGCCAGCCAGGCACAAGCGCGGGGGATCAATGTTAAGATCGGTTCTCCGGAAGTGGCAGGGGACTATGAGAGAGCAGGTCTGTCTAATGAGTCAAAAGACATTGTCACAATAAACAATATTGAATCGAGGCCATCGGCGTTAATCAAGCAGGCGGATAGGATCCTCAAGCCGGCCGGGTTGATAATTGTGACATTTGAAATAAATGATATTTTTGATTTGATGGGCATAGATGACGCAGTTGAAAAAGAATTGAAAAAGATGGGTTATGAACTAATTAGGGCTCTCCTGCCCGACGATTATCCGGTTTCATCGACTTTAAAAATGGCTCCGCTTTTTATAATTGCCCGGAAGCCCGCCCACCCGCAGGCATAATCGCCGCGTGCTCGCTCATGTATTTTGGCAGCGGCAGGTCTTTGCCGTGGGGTAAAACTTTAACCTTGATTATTAATATCATCAATAATCACCCGCACCCGATAAGAAATTAGCGGGAGTTACGATTTTGATCCCGCTGAAAGTTTTTAATGATAAAAGATGCTTGTCGCCGGAGATGATGTAGCCGGCTTTTCCGGCTACCGCGCATTCTAAAATGCGGTTGTCGCTTGCGTCATCGAGAATCACGTTTAATTTGGCTCTTGGCATGGTTATTTCGGATATCTCGGTTAACAGGGAAAGAAACATTTCTTTTTTATCGTCAGGAATAAAAGCCAACTTGCCGCGATAGATAACGTTTTTTAACTCATCCAGAAGGTTTATGCTTAAGATTAAGGCAAGGTCGCCCTTAACGCAAGACTCAAAGATTTTTCCGGGAAGCCCCTCCCAGCCAATCGCCGACACCAGAACATTATTGTCTAAAACAACCCTTATTTTCCCCATTATTTTTGCTTGTTTCGAACAGCTCTTATTTCTTTTTCAACGTCTTTTCTGGTGATCTTGGCGCCTTTAAAAGCGGTTCTGAATTCTTTTAGTAATTCAAGCATTCTTTCCCTGCTGCTGTCTTTGCTGATGCGTTTCAAGACAATTTCTCCGCCGCCGACGACGAGAGCATATTGTTCTTCGCCCTTGAGGCCGATCTCTTTCCTTACGTCTTTAGGCAGAGTTACTTTTCCGTCTTTTGAAATAGTGATTAATTTAACCATTTTCCCCTCCAATAGTAATGACAATTACTTTTACAACATTATAACAGAAACCCTTCCCCGCCGCGTGCGCGCTGATGTATTTTGGCATGGGCAGGTCTTTGCCGTGCGGCAAGACTTTAACTTGCATTTTCAGCATCTTAACTCCTTGACCGGCAGCTCTTCCATGTCGCCAATGACCGCCAGTGTTAAAAACTCATCGCGGAAATACTGGTTAGCTAATCTAATTATATCATCGTTTGTCACTCTGTCGATCTTCTCAAAGACCTCATCAATTGTAATGATCCGGTTATAATAGAATTCCGACCGCATGATATAGGACATCCGCGAGGCGGTCGATTCGAGCCCCAGGACCGTCGTCCCCTTCATGTATTCTTTGGCCCGCTCAAGCTCGGCGGGAGTCAGCCCCTCTTTTTTCATCCGGGTAAATTCCGTTAGAATGAGCGCGACGACTTGCTCGAGATTTTCTTTGCTGATCCCGGCATAAGTATAGGCGATGCCAAAGTCACGGAAGGGCGAAGATGTGGAGTAGATTGAATAGGCGAGGCCGCGTTTTTCGCGCACTTCCTGGAAGAGATGCGAGCTCATACTGCCGCCCATGATGTTGTCGAGAATGGCAAAGGCAAAGCGGTCGTCGTCAAGCTGGGACGGGCCGCCGGTCCCCAGGCACAGATGCGATTGCTCGGTTTTTTTCTTCTTTAAACTGATCGATCCCTTAATTGCCGGCTGGGGTTGTTTGAGCGGCACCGCTTTGCCCTCGTATTTTTCAAAATAGGGCTTGAGCAGATCGGCCACGTTGGCCGGTATCGCGCCGGCCAGCGAAATGACCATATTTTTTGGCGAATAGAGCCGGCCGATATAATCAATAATATTTTCGCGCTTAAAAGAGCGCACCGTTTCGGCGCGGCCGATCGTCGGCTGGCCGAGGGGATGGCCGTGCAGGATCTTCTCGGCAAAGAGGTCGTGGATCAGCTCGTCGGGGGTATCCTCATACATCTTGATCTCTTCAAGGATGACCCCTTTTTCGATCTCCATCTCTTTGGGGTCAAAAAGCGAGCCAAGGACCATGTCGCAGAGGACGTCGATCTGCGTGTCGATGTGGCGGTCGAGGACAACGGCGTAATAGACGGTCGTTTCTTTACTGGTGTAGGCATTCATCTTGCCGCCGATCGAATCGAGGGCGTGAGCGATCTCGTAGGCCGAGCGCTTCTTGGTCCCCTTGAACATCATGTGCTCGATGCAATGGGAGAGACCGGCTTCTTTAGTTGTTTCCGACCCAGAGCCGACCCCGGCCAGTATCCCCATCGAGACCGAGCGCATCGTTGGGATCTCCTCGGTCACGACCCGGAGGCCGTTGGGCAGGACGATCTTCTTGGCTTGCGGGATGGTAATCATATTTTTCTCCTTCGGCCCTCATCCGCTGTCACAAACCGGCCTCCTTCTCCCAGAGGGAGAAGGAAAGGCATTTTTGTATTTACCCTCTCCCTCTGGGAGAGGGGGGAAGGTTCAGTGTTAGCGGGTGAGGGCTGCATCTACCTGTACAAATCTGACCTTTTTATATAGGCCTCGACAGCTTTGGGGACTAACCGACCAACCGACTTTCCAACTTTTACCCTCTGCCTGATCTCAGACGCCGAAATATTTTCCTTGAGCTCCATCAGATGGATCTTGTCGACTTCCCTTTGCAGGGGCGGAAATTTGACCAGGCGGCGGAACGTCCTGATCTTGGTGCCCGGCCGCGTGCCGACGATGAATTCGCAGAGCTTAAAAAGTTCCAGCGGTTTTCGCCATTCTAAAATCTCATTGATGGAATCGAGCCCCATGATATAGAAGAGCTTGGCCCGCGCGCCGAATTTCTTTTTGAGGGCGCGGAAAGTATCGATCGCGTAAGAATAGCCCGGCCGGTCGAGCTCGATCCTTGATATGGCGTAGTCGCCCTGGCCGGCGATCGCCAAAAGGACCATTTTCAGCCGGTCTTCTTTATCGATGACGTTGCCGAGCGCCTTGTGCGGCGGCGTGCCGGACGGGATAAAGATTATTTTGTCGAGAGCAAACTCGTCTTTGGCCGCCCTGGCCAGCGCGAGGTGCCCCTTGTGCACGGGGTTGAACGTCCCGCCCATGATGCCTATTCTTTTTATTTTTCCCCTCTCCCTCTGGGAGAGGGAGGTCGGTTTAGAGTTAGCGGGTGAGGGCATTATGCGCGAACCTGGCCGCTGCCGTGGATGACGTATTTGTATGAAGTCAGTTCGGGCAGGCCCATCGGCCCGCGAGCGTGGAGTTTTTGGGTGGAAATTCCAATTTCCGCGCCAAAGCCAAACTCAAAGCCGTCGGTAAAGCGGGTCGAAGCGTTGACGTAGACCGCCGCGGCGTCGACTTCGTCGGTGAACTTTTTGGCCATTTTCTCGTCTTTTGTGATGATGGTCTCCGAGTGTTTGGTGCCGTATTTATTGATATGGTTGATGGCGTCTTCGACGCCTGAAACAACTTTTACCGCCAGGATCAGGGCCAGAAACTCGTTTTTCCAGTCGTCTTCCGAGGCAAGATGGATAGAGGGTAAGATGGATCGGGCCTTAGTATCACCACGCAGCTCGACGTGCCCCTCATCGAGCCGCTTTTTTACGATCGGCAGGAACTCGGCGGCGATCGCCTCGTCAACCAGGAGGTTTTCGATCGCGTTGCAAACGGAGGGGCGGCTGCACTTGGCGTTAAAAACTATCTCCGTTGCCATCTTGAGGTCGGCCGTTCGCTCGACATAAGCGTGGCAATTACCTTCGCCCGTCTCGATGACGGGGATGGTCGATTTCTCAACTACCGTCTGGATCAAGCTGCGTCCGCCACGGGGGATCAAGACATCAACGAACTCTCTCGCCTTCATTAATTCTTCCGCCGTTTCTCTCTTGGTATCCTCGATAAACTGGATACACCCAGCGGGGAGGCCGGCGGCATAGGCGGCCTCCTGGATAACCTTGATAATCTCGATATTCGTTAGAATGGCGTCGGAGCCCCCGCGCAGGATGACGGCGTTACCGGCCTTGAGGCAGAGCGCGGCCGAATCGACCGTGACATTGGGCCGGGCTTCATAAATGATGCCGATAACCCCCAGGGGGACGCGGATTTTTTTGATCTTCAAGCCATTGGGCCGCTGCCAATCGGAGAGGACTTCGCCGACGGGGTCCGGGAGCCCTTTGACCACATTTAACCCCTCGATCATTCCCTTGATGC